>NZ_JBJDXL010000140.1:0-6040 GCF_051866655.1 Intestinibacter sp. | reverse complement strand
TATCTTGCCTTTATTATCTAGAACCTTTTGAAATACAAATTTTTTATTTTCGCTCAGCTTTTCACTTAAATCGTATAGCTCATATGGATCTATATCCTTAAGCGACTGGCTTATTGTAACGACCTTGTAATTATTTAGCTTATATCCCTTGGGAATAATTAAATTTATGCAATCCATATATGTACATAGATATCTATTTTTCATCCAGTGAATTAACTCCAAATCTTCTCTCTTCAAAATCGGCTTTTCATCTAGTACATCGTAAATACACTTAGTCTCGATATTTTCATCATTATTATAGGTTATATTAAAAACATACGCCTCTATGGGCTTATTTCCTTTTCCAAAGGGTACAAGAACTCTATGTCCAAGGCTTATTTCGTCTAATAAAAATTTTGGTATCTGATATGTAAATAAATTATCTGTATATTGACTGTTATTTTTGACTACAACCTTTGCATACTTCTCCATCCTCGTACTCCTTTCATTTGTTTTCATTACTAAAAGAGGAAATCATATGATTTCCCCTTGAGTTTATTTATTGTCCAATAAAGATTTAATCTTATCTAAAATTACAGATGCAACCTCTTCCTTAGTCATCATAGGGTATTTTGTCATACTTCCATCCTTCTCTATGATGCTTACTACATTTGTATCAGTGCCAAAGCCTGCACCACTTTCCTTTAAGTTATTTGCAACTATGAAATCCATATTTTTCTTTGCAATTTTGCCCTTTGCATTTTCTATCAAGTCGTTAGTTTCAGCTGCAAAGCCCACTAATATCTTGTCTTTTTTAATTTTACCAATTTCATAGGCAATATCCTTGTTTCTATCTAATTCTATAACTAAATCTCCATCTTTTTTCTTGATTTTTTTATCACTATATTCCTTTGGCTTATAATCTGCAACTGCAGCGCTTTTTATTACTACATCATTTTCATCTAAGTTAGAAATAACTGCCTGATACATATCCTCTGCTGATGTTATATTTATAACCTTCTTTATATTAGATGATGGCTTTAAGCTTGTCTTTCCTGATACTAAAGTAACCTCAGCTCCTCTAGCAGCTGCAACCTTAGCTATAGCGTAACCCATCTTACCACTTGAACGATTAGTCAAATATCTAACAGGATCTAAGCTTTCTATTGTAGGTCCTGCTGTTATTATTATTTTTCTGCCTACTAAATCCTGTTCATAATTTAATAGAGCTTCTACGTTTTCAACTATTACCTCTGGTGATGCTAGCTTTCCACTTCCGATATCTCCACAAGCTAATCTTCCACTTTCTGGCTCTATAAATTTATATCCATGTTCTTTAAGTATAGATATATTTTTTTGAACTAATGGGTTTTCATACATATTAGTATTCATAGCTGGTGCTATAAGCACTTTTGCCTTTGTAGCTGCAATTGTAGTTGTAAGCATATCATCACAAATACCATTTGCTATTTTACCTATAACATTTGCAGTCGCTGGAGCAACTAAAAATAAATCGGCTTTTTTGGCAAGCTCTATATGCTCAACCTCCCATGTCTTTGGATCTTCAAACATATCGCTTACTACATAATTTTGGCTCAATGTTTGAAATGTAAGAGGTCCTACAAATTCACAAGCGCTCTTTGTCATAATAACATGTACGTCGGCATTTAATTTTTTAAGTCTGCTGACAACATCACAGACCTTGTACACTGCAATTCCGCCACTTACGCCTATTACAACAGTCTTACCTTTTAGCATATTTTTCTCCTTATTAATTGTAATTTATCAAATCATCTTCCCAAGCAGTAGATATTAGTCTTGTTCTAATTCTTTTTGTTGTTTTTCTTGTTCTAGATGATGCTCTAATTCTTTTTGTTCTATTTCTTCTGGTGTTAATAATCTATAAGTTATTTTTTCTTCAGCTACTTCTTCAGTTGCTATACAAACTGGTTTATTTTCACCTTGTTTGTTTTCTACGTATATTTCAGAACCGTCAACTATTTCTCTTGCTCTCTTAGCCACAGTCCCAACTAAATAATATCTGTTACTTATTTTTTCTAATACGTCGTTTATTGATGGTTTTATCATTTTATAATTCCTCCTCAAATTTTTTTATAATTGCATTTTCATATCTTCTAGCTTTATTTTTTTCTGCTACAATTATATTTTCTATAGCTATAGCAGCTTCTGTCGTCTTGTTGTTTTCATTGAATACAAAGTAATCATAGTCTTTTATTTGTTTTATTTCTTCAAAAGAAGTACTAAGTCTTTCGTTTACTTGTTCTTCAGTTTCTGTACCTCTAGAAGTAAGTCTCTTCTTAAGCTCTTCAAGTGAAGGAGGTAGTACAAATATAAGTACTGCTTCTGGGTACATATCTTTTACCTGTCTAGCACCTTGCATCTCGATTTCTAATATAACATCGCTACCTTCTTCTAAGTATTTCATTACAGGCCCTTTAGGAGTTCCATAGAAATTGCTGTAAATTTGTGCATATTCTAAAAATCCACCTTGACCTATCATTTGTTTAAATTTCTCTCTAGTTAGAAAGAAATAACTTTCTCCATCTACTTCGCCCTCTCTAGGAGCTCTAGTAGTAGCAGATACTGAAAGCTTAAAATCAGGATTTCTTTTTATTAATTCTTTACAAACAGTTCCTTTACCTGCACCTGATGGACCAGAAACAACTAATAATAATCCTTTTTTCTTAATCATTATTATATCTTCCTTTCTCTATTGCTATGTATAAATACTATTCTATATTTTGAATTTGTTCTCTAATTTTTTCTAATTCGCTTTTTACTTCAACTACTAAGTTAGTGATGTTTATATCAGAAGATTTTGATCCCATAGTGTTTATTTCTCTATTCATCTCTTGGATAAGAAAATCCATCTTTCTTCCTACTGAATCATCCTTTACTACTGTGTTTCTAAGCTGAACTATATGAGAATTAAATCTTACTATTTCCTCAGTTATAGAGCTCTTATCTGCGTATATAGCTACTTCCTGTGCCATTCTATTTTCGTCTATTTCATTTGGATTTTCTAATAATTCCTTTATTCTAGTATTTAATTTATCTCTGTAATCTTCAACTACTGTGTCAGATAATTTTTCGATTTGATTTATATAGTCTGATAGTATATCACATCTTTTTAGAGTATCTTCTTCCAATTTTTTACCTTCAGCTACTCTCATTTCGACAAGCTTATTAAGAGCTATTTCTAAAGCATCTTTAAACATTGCCCACATTTCATCTTCGTCTTCTTCTTTTTCTTCTGTCTTTACTATATCAGGAAACTTAGCTACATTCATAACTGATATATCATCTGTTAATTCGTATTTATCTCTAATAGTTTTCAATATGCTTATATATTGACTCGCTAAGTTTTCATCGAACTTTAAGTTTACATCTTCTGAACCTATTAAGTCAAGCTTTACATATAAATCAACTCTTCCTCTTTTTATGAAATCTTTTATAAAATTTCTAGCCTTATCCTCTAAAAAGTTGATTTTTCTAGGAAGACGCATATTTATATCGCAATATCTATGATTGATAGTCTTACATTCTACCAAAAATTGATAGTTGTCGTTTTTTACCTCGCCTCTTCCAAATCCAGTCATACTAATTGCCATATTATACCTCCAAGTTTCCTTCACATATTTTTACAGCTGGACCTGTCATATATGCAAATCCATCTTCTAAATCTATTTTTACGCTTCCACCTTCAGAAGTTACATTTACACTTTCTCCTACTTTTCCAAGATAATTGCTTATAACTACTGATGCAGTCATACCTGTTCCACAACCAAAAGTATATCCACAGCCTCTTTCAAATGTCTTTACTAGTATGTTTTTGTCGTCAACTATTTGTACAAAATTTACGTTAGTCTTTTGAGGGAATACAGGATGTTTTTCAATCGCTGCTCCATATTTTTGAACCTCGTCCATATCTAATTTATCTACAAATATAACTGTATGAGGAACTCCCATAAGCATTGATGTAACTGTATACTCTCTATCAAGTACATCTATCTTTTGTTCTATAAATTTTTCAGCTGAAGTATCTACAGGCACGTCCTTTGCTAAAAAGCTTCCACCACCCATATTTACTCTTATAGTTTCAATTTCTCCATCTTTTAAGTTTAATTTTACTTTTTTAACTCCGTCTAATGTGTACACATCGAATTCATCTTTTTTTACTATACTATTATCGTAGACAAATTTTACGAAGCATCTAAGACCATTTCCACACATAGCAGCGCGAGAACCGTCTGAATTATAGTAAACCATCTCAACGTCTGCAACATCTGAATTTTTTACGACTAATAAACCATCTGCCCCTACAGAAAATTTTCTGTGGCATGCTCTTTTAGCGTAATCTCCGTAATTATCTGGATCTATACCGTCTTCTCTTCCATCTATCGCTACAAAGTCATTTCCTATTCCATGTAATTTCCAAAATTTCATTATCTCGCCCCTTTGATTTTTTCTAACACTTAATTATACCCTATTTCGATTTAAAAATAAATATTTACGAAATTTTATCTATTAATTCTTTTACTAATTCCTTTTCCATAATTGCCTGTCCCTTTAGAGGAAATTTATCTGCAACCTTAAGCGCCTCATTTGCGTATTCAAGTGCTTTTTGAGTATTTTTATTTGTATAGTATTCGTAGTAAGATTTTACTCTAAGTCCATTCAAATCCATGTCCTTTTGAAGCACATTTCCAGCATTTTTATAGTTTTTCTCGGCATTTACCTTGTCCTCTTTTATAGAGTAATTAAAGCAAATTTCGTAATATATTCCAGGCAACATAGGCTCTGGTATCTTATCTATATTTTTTTCCAATAAACCTATATAATAATCAACTTCAGAGTAATTTTTAGAATCTAAGGCCTTAAAATAGCTGTAAAATAAAAAGTATACCTTTGTAAAATCCATCTGACTCTCTGAATCAAATTCAACCTCTATATCCTTTGGTCTAACACCGTGAGACACTTGTGCTGAAAGTCTATTTAGCTTCAATAGGTCATTTGCAAATGGCTTTTTTAAAATGATGCTCCAAACTATCATTCCATCGCTTGGATTATTTCCACTCATAATTGGAAGTGCATTTAAAACACCTGTAAAAAATGATGTAAATGAAAAAGCGATTAAAAATACTCGAATATTTCCATTTGTATAAAATGATATTAAAATTCCTATAATCGCACTTATAAAATTAAATAAAATTCCACCCATATAGTAAATCGTATGTCTGTATTGTTCGATTTCTTCTTTAGGAGGTATCATAGCACAGAATCCTCCATAATCCTTTGGCTTTAATATCATAAATTTAAATCTTTCATTTTCCATTTTCCAGCATAGCGGTCCTATTGTAAATGAAATTAATTTATATCCAGCCATTTTCCCAAATACATAGTGACCAAACTCATGTATATTAATTATAAAAAACAGCGATATAACTATAGATAATCCAAATACAATCATCTCTATCGGTCCTATATCAAGCACTATAAATATTCCTACAATGACTAATCCCAATAAAATACCCGCCGCTATCAATATTTTTTCACCCTTTTTCATAAAATTCACTCCTAAACATATATCCTCGTAAAAATCAATTATTTAGAATCGCAAATACATTTATTTTTTTATTTTTTATTATTTGCTTTTTTATCATTTTTCTTAGCTTCTGCTTCTTTTTCTTCTTTTTTGGCTTTATTCATCTTAAGTATAGATATTAGCAAGCATATTATTGAAAGCATATAGCATGCCATAGCTATAGTAGTATTATCTATTTTTACAATTTTGTCTAATACATAGCCTGTCATTAAAAATAATATTCCTGCAATTGATAAATTCGTATAATTCTTTTGCTTCTTGTCCATAATTCTCCTCCTAAATAAATCTTATATTTGCTTTGTTTCTAGGTACAGTTCTAAAGTACTCCATATCTGGATAGCCCATTATCATACATACTTGAACCTTTTGATCTTCTTCTACTCCTAAAACATCTCTTATCTCTTTATTTGAATTAACTGCCCTTACAAAATATCC
>NZ_JBJDXL010000139.1:0-6047 GCF_051866655.1 Intestinibacter sp. | reverse complement strand
CCTCAAATGTACTATATGTATCCATACCCTTTTTGGATTAATCCTCAAATGTATAGTATGCACATGAAAAATTACTCAAATAACCAGCAAGCAAATATGTTTAATTATAATAAAATGCCTATTAATCTAACAGATTATGGACCAGAACCATTTGTAATTAATATCAACGATGCAGCTGAACAAAATAATACTTTTCGAACAGCTTTGTGGACAGGAGAAAATTTACAAGTTACACTTATGAGTATAAATGTGGGAGATGATATAGGCTTGGAAGTTCATGAAACAGCTGATCAATTTATAAGAATTGAAGAGGGGCAAGGTATCGTAGTTATGGGAGACAGTAAAAATAATTTAAATTTTCAAAAGAGAATTTATGATGGTTTTGCTATAATGATACCTGTCGGCAAATGGCACAATATTATAAATACAGGGAATCAGCCACTTAAATTGTATGCAATCTATGCTCCACCTCAACATCCGCCTGGTACGGTTTCTAAAACTAAATCAGATGCACAAGCTTCTGAACATTAAGCTAAATTACGCATTAACAAAAAGCATTAGAATTTAATCTAGTGCTTTTTATGCTTATAAATATTGATAAAATTATAAAAGAATTATATAATTTATATTAGGAGTTTTCATACAAAATACGTAGGAAATTATATTACTATAAAAATTTTAGATAGATATAATTTCTCATAAATGTAAAATTCTGAATTTTTATATAATAAATAATTATACATACAATTAGGAGGTCATGACATGTATCCAACAAGAGAAGAGGCATGGGCAATATTTACTGAATATAATAAGGACGAACATCTAATAAAACATGGATTAACAGTAGAAGGTGTAATGAGACATTTTGCAGGTCTATATGGTGGAAATCCTGATGAATGGGGTGTAGTAGGATTATTACATGATGTAGATTATGAATTATATCCAGAAGAACACTGCAAAAAAACTATAGAAATATTAGAAGCTAAAGGGATAGATCAAGAAGTTATACGTGCGATAATAAGCCACGGCTACGGACTTGTAAACGATGTTAAACCAGAAAGTGATATGGAAAAGGTTTTATATACTATAGACGAATTAACAGGACTTATAACTGCAGCTGCTATAATGAGACCATCAAAGAGCGTTTTAGATATAAATGTTAAATCAGTTAAGAAAAAATACAAATCTAAAGGGTTTGCAGCTGGCGTAAATAGAGAAGTAATAGAAAATGGATGCCAAATGCTAGGCAAAGAATTAAATGAAATAATAGAAGAAACTATTTTAGGTATGCGTGAAGTCGCTGAAGAAATAGGACTTAAGGGAGATTTATAATAAGTTGAAAAAAATCTGTTTCTACAATATATGGAAGCAGATTTTTTTATTTGTTGGAAATTATATTATGACATATTTTTTGAAAATACGATATAAAATAATTTGTAATTCTTTGTTTAGTTGTAAATATAAACAAATTTTTACAATACTTTACAATACATTGTTGAAAATTAGTTTATATAGTATTATAATGCCAATTGTCAAATTTGATTATGAGACTTTATATCAAATATAACAACTAAATTATACGAGGAGGATTATAAAAAATGGTGTTTTCAGATTTATTATTTGTATTTGCTTTTTTACCAGTAAATATAATATTTTATTTTTTATCGAAAAATTTAAAAGTAAAAAATATTGTTCTTATAGTTTTTTCATTATTATTTTATGCTTGGGGAGAGCCTTTATGGATAAGTATTCTTATTTTTAGTACACTTGTAGATTATGTTCACGCTCTTGCCATAGAAAAAAGTGATGATCCTAAAAAAAGAAAATTGCTTTTAATTAACTCGATAGTAATAAATCTTATCTTATTGGGTGTATTTAAATATGCAGGTTTCTTTGTCAGCAATATCAATTACATATTTAAATTAAGTTTAGCTGTTCCAAAAATATCTTTACCGATTGGTATTTCATTTTATACATTTCAAACTATTTCATATACTGCTGATGTGTATTGTGGTAGGGTTAAGGCACAAAAAAGCTTTGCTAAATTTTTAATGTATGTTTCTCTATATCCTCAATTGATAGCTGGACCTATTGTTAGATATGTAGATATAGAAAAAGAAATAGAAAATAGAGATATAAGTATAGTAAATATATCTGAAGGTATAAATCGATTTATAATTGGTTTAGCAAAAAAAGTTGTAATTGCAAATACAGCAGCTTCATTAGTAGCGACATTCTTAGATTCAGACTTAGCTACAATTGGTGTTTTAGACGCTTGGTTTGGAATTTTTATGTATACTATCCAGATTTATTTTGACTTTTCAGGATATTCTGATATGGCTATAGGTCTTGGAAGAATATTTGGTTTCCACTATTGTGAAAACTTTAATTATCCGTATATATCAAAATCTGCAACTGAATTTTGGAGAAGATGGCATATTTCACTAGGATCTTTCTTTAGAGATTATGTATATATACCTCTTGGCGGAAATAGAAAAAGACAGTTACTAAATATATTTATTGTATGGTTTTTAACAGGATTTTGGCATGGCGCTAGTTGGAACTTTATAATTTGGGGATTGTATTTTGGAGCTATAATATATTTCGAAAAGAAGGTTATTTTCTCATTTGCAGAAAAAATACCTAATATCATCAAATGGGTTTTTACAATTATTATTATAATGGTCGGTTGGGGTATATTCTATTATACCGACTTAAACAAACTAGGATTATTTTTAAAAGCATTAGTAGGTTTAAATAATAATTTACTTTGTTCAGATACTCTTTCAATAATCGTTATGAATAATATTATATTTATAGTGATTGCAGTTATAGCATCAACACCTTTAGTAAGTAAATTATTTAATAAAATAAATACTAATCAGAACTTAGATTATTTAAGAATAGTAGTAAATGTATGTTTAATCTTCTGTGTAATCGCAATGCTAGTTGGAGAAGGTTATAATCCATTTTTATATTATAGGTTCTAGGAGGTAGATTATGAGCGATTTAATGCATAAGTATAAACAAGAAGAAGAGATAAAGCATGAACGTGAAGTTAAATTAAGTGATTATATAAATATTGGAGTATGTACTTTAATTATGTTGTTTTTCTTCGTGTCTATGTTTTTTACGACAAATGGAGGATTTTCTGAACAGGAAAAAAGAGATTTGGCGACTTTTCCTAAATTATCAGAGACTTCCATAGAAGAATTTTTTGATGGGGAATATTTCTCAAAAATAGGAGATTTCTATAAGGATAATTTTGTCCATAGACAAGAATTTTTAGCTCTATCAGATACAATAGATAAATTCAAAGGTATAGATACTGGAATAAAAATGACTGTAGCAGCTAATAATAAATCGACAGAAGATATAAATAATACTGAAGAACAAAAAACACAAGAAGACGATTCTCAAGCTGATGAAGAGCTTAATAATGCTAAAGTAGAGCGAGTAGGTTCATTATTATCTATAGATAATATGGTTTGTGAAGCTTATGGATTTAACGAGCCTACTGTAAATGAATATGCTGAAGTAATAAAAAAATTTGGTGATACTTTGACAAATTCACATGTTTATAATGTTTTAGTGCCTACTCATGTAGAATTTGCACTACCAGCTAAATATAAAAAACTATCTGCTGAACAAAAACCGGTAATTGATTTAGTTTTCAGTAAGATAGGTGATAATGTAACACCAGTAGATACGTATTCTATTTTAAAAGAACATAGAAATGAATATATTTACTTTAGATCAGATCACCATTGGACTCAACTAGGTGCGTATTATGGGTATACTGAATTTTGTAAAGTGGCTGGATTAGAGCCTGTCGATATAAATGATTATGAAACAGAAAAAATAGAAGATTTCTTAGGAACATATTATTCTGCTTCAAAAGAAGAAAAGCTACGTGAAAATCCAGATTATGTAGAATATAGACCTGTTGGAGGCGATTTAGTAGCAACTATTTATCAAAATAGCGCTTTAACAAAGAGCTTTGAGTATTCACCTTACTCTGATTATTCTAAAGGAGCAAATGCTTACGGAGTATTTCTTCATGGTGATAATCCGCTTACTGTAATAAAAAATCCTGAAATTACAACAGGTAAAAAAGCCGTTGTAATTAAAGAATCTTACGGTAATGCATTTGCTCCATTTCTTACACAAAACTACAGTGAGTTATATGTAATTGATATGAGATATTTTAACGATAATCTTAAAGGATTTGTAGATAAACATCAAATTGATGATGTAATATTTATAAATAATATGGTTGCTGTAGGCTCACAAGCACGTGTAGATGAATTAAAAAAATTACTTGGATAAATAGAAATCTGTTTCCATATATGTAATATGTGGGAGCAGATTTTTTAGTTTATAAATAAAAATAAATAATATTTTGAGTTTATTTTTTTTCTAAAAAATAATACTATAACTAGAAATATTTTGAGAAAAATGTTGGAGGCAATTTATGGATAAAAATAGACTTAAAATTATATATAGGATTATATACGCTATTTATGCAGTCGTTTTGGTGTATCTTTTTTTACAAAGTAATTTTTTAAATATAGCTATAGCATCTTTAAGTTTAATTGGTATTATTGTTTTAGTTAGGCTAAATAAAATATACAACCATCTATTTAACGATTCGATAACTGCTGTTTTAATTGTGTTTACTATGTTGTCGCTGTTATTTGGTACATGCTTGAATTTTTATGATATAAAGTATTATGACGATTTTTTACATGTGTGGTCGGGACTTATAGGATGTAGTTTGGCTTATTTTATATACGGATGTTTTGATGAAAATAAGGTCGACACCAAGAAAAAAACTGTATTTATTTTGATATATATGTTTATGTTCAGTATGGGTGTGGCGAGTATTTGGGAGCTTATCGAGTTTGGTATGGATAGGTTTTTGGGGTTTGAATGTCAAGCTGGAGGTCTTGTAGATACTATGATCGATACCTTAGATTGTTTGATTGGAAGTATCTTTATGATATGCTATTATTATTTTAAGATAAAAAATGAAGAGTAATTATCTAGAAAGTAGAGGGGAATATTGTGATTAAAAAATTTTTTCAAATAGAAAACATACCTGCAGTTTTGTGGGGAGAGGATTCTGATAAATTATTTATAGCTGTACATGGAAACATGTCAAATAAAGAGGACATAGTTATAGGTATACTTGCAAAAGAGGCTGTAAAAAGGGGATACCAGGTTATAAGCTTTGATTTGCCAGAACATGGAGGCAGAAATGACGGTGTTTTGTGTAAGGTACAAAACTGTGTAAGAGAGCTAGATTTAGTTATGGATTATGCAAAGAAAAAATGGGAAAGTATAAGCTTATTTGCATGTAGTATGGGTGCATACTTTAGTCTGCTGGCTTATAGAGATTGTGATATAAAACAGTCTTTGTTTTTATCTCCAGTTGTCAATATGAAGAGAATTATTGAAAATATGATGATGTGGTTTGATGTAGACGAGGCGAAACTTGAAAAAGAGCAGGAGATAAATACACCTATTGGACAAACTCTGTATTGGGATTATTACTGCTATGTAAATGAGCATCCAATCGATAAGTGGGATAGTAGGACTTGTATTTTATACGGATCAAAGGATGATATGTGCGAATCTGAATTTGTATTTGAGTTTGCTGAGAAGTTTAATTGTGAGATTGATGTTGTAGAAGATGGAGAGCATTATTTTCATACGAAAGAGCAGTTAGAAGTATTTGAAAAATGGATTGGGAAGAATATTTTATAGGTTCAAATAATGGGGGAGATAGTTGAATATGTATAAGTACGAAGTAGAGATAAGTGAAATTGTATATAAATATAAAAATGCTATATCATCTAATAATATAAATTCATATAAATATGTATTAGGTTTAAGCATAATTTTAATTAATCCTAATTATAAAAGAATCTCTTTTAATCAAATAGCTGATAAAGTTATAGATATATATTTTAACAATATTATAGTAAATAAATTAATGGAGCAAAAGAACAACAACATGATAACTTTAAAAACTATAAAAGAGT
>NZ_JBJDXL010000138.1:4255-6096 GCF_051866655.1 Intestinibacter sp. | reverse complement strand
CGAAGTGTAGCTGCATAGCCCATCCTAGACGACTGTATTCTCCACCTACATATAGCATACAAGCTGTCTTGAATTGTAGTTCTTCAACTTCAGTTATATTTTCTCCTGCTAGGCGTTTTTTAAATATAGCATCTACTGTATCTTCATCGGCTTCTACATAAGGTATGTATAATAAACCGTGGTCACTTATCTTGCAACCTACCTCGTTGAAAAATTCCATACGTTTTGTTATAGCTTGTTTCCAGTCTGCGAATGATTTTATTTCTATTTCACTTACTTCTGATAATTTTGCTATATAATCTACGTAGTCAACCTTTTCTATAGCTATAGCTTTATCTGGTCTCCATGTTGGAAGAACTTGTATATCGAAGGTTTCATCTTCTTTTATAGCTATGTGGTATTTTAAATCGTCTATTGGATCGTCTGTAGTGCATATTAATTCAACATTAGAATCTCTCATTATACTTCTAGCAGACATAGTTTTTAATTTTTCGTTGCATAAATTCCAAACCTCTTCTGCTGTCTCTCCATTTAGAGCACCTTCATATCCGAAATATCTTTGTAGCTCTAAGTGACTCCAGTGATATAGTGGGTTTCCTATAGCTTTTTCTAAAGTTTCAGCCCATTTTTGGAATTTTTCTCTATCTGTAGCGTCTCCAGTTATGTATTTTTCTTCTACACCGTTTGAACGCATTTGTCTCCATTTGTAGTGGTCTCCACCTAGCCATACTTGAGTTATGTTTTCAAATTTTTTATCCTCTGCTATCTCCTGTGGGTTGATGTGGCAGTGATAATCTATTATCGGCATAACGCTTGAGTATTCATGGTAAAGCTTTTTTGATATTTCATTTGATAAAAGAAAATCTTTATCCATAAAATTTTTCATGACATGTCTCCTCTGTATTTGTATTTTTCCCTTATATATTTAAAAATTCACTTAAATCTTTGATTATATTTGTCTATCTAAATCTATATTCCTAAAGCAACTTCGAATTCTTTTATTAACTGCTCTTGGTACGCATCGTCGAATTCGCCTGCGAATAATTTCTTACTAGCTTCATTTTTTAATCTTTCCCAGCTAAATGCTTCTGCATCTACTATTATTGGATAGAATCTAACTCCATTGTCTAACGCTGCCTTCATATCTCCAGGAGCATCCCCTACCATAAGTACCTTGTCTTTGTCGTATCCTTTTTCTAGAAGCTTTTCTATACAGTAAGCCTTTGATCCAGCTTCTTGGCATAATAATACTCTACAGCAATCCTTTATTCCGTGTTTTGTCCACTCAGACTCCACTGCCTGACCATTTGCTGAAGAAACTGCAGTTAAATCGGCATATTTGCACATTTCATCCATAGCTTCCTTAACATTTTTAAAAGGCATATCCTCTTCCTGTGATTCAACTATAGATAAATTTACATGTATACTCCAAAGTAGAGCTCTCTCCATGCAGTCGTTTCTCTTCTCTTGGCATTTTTCAAGTAGAGCTGGATTTGATAATTGAGGTGCAGTTTCCACCCAATTTTCAAATTCTTCTAATCCTTCAAATTTTATTCCTTTGCGGTTGCTCATCTCTCTGACAGCCATCGCTAAACCTTTGAAACGATTTATACCTCTAGTTTTTGTAAATAAATTTATTTGATTCCAATATTCTAGAGCTTCTTCTCTATACTCTTCTAAATCATATGATTTCACAAATTCCGGTCCAAATGAATTAAAATGCTTTGAATTCATAGTATCCATAGCACATCCATCTGAATCTATACATATTAAAAAATCCTTCTCTTTCAAATAGTCAAAATATCCCATTTTATCTCCTTATATCAAATTAGGATGTAGCA
>NZ_JBJDXL010000138.1:0-4155 GCF_051866655.1 Intestinibacter sp. | reverse complement strand
AATTAGAAACGTGTATCTCCAAATCCGCAGAATGCATCTACTGGACTTACACCTTTAAATTCTGATTTTCCTACAAGCTTTTGAACTAATGCTTCTAATGTAATAGCATTATCATCGTAAGTATTTATATAAGTTTTAACTTGCGGTACATCAGCTAAGTGGAATGGACACTTAACTGAAACGAATATAGTAGGAACTTCATTTACGTAGAATGGTATGTCTGGAGTTCCTTTACTTGCTGGCCATTGTACTCTTTGGTCAGTGTTTGGATTTACGTTAGCTATGTTTATTATTAAATCGTAGTTATCAGTTAAATCGGCAATTGGACGTTTAGCTGCATATACGTTAGCCATAGCCTTAGCCATTTCTTCTTTTGGAAGCTTCATAACCTTGTCCATTGGTGATTCCCATATTTCAACTTGGAACCCTTCGGCTTCTAGTAATTCTTTTAATGTATCTATAGGTTTCTTCTTAGCTCCACCCATTAACTCTAGGAATTTACCGAATCCACCTTCAGTTCCCTTAGCTTCAACAAGTAAAACTCTCTTTTGTTTATCTGGTGATATTGGTAATAATTCTTGAGTGTTTTTAACTAGAGTTATACCTTTATCAGCAACCTCTTTAGCTATTTCTTTGTTTTCTTCTAAGCCTATTTTCGCCATTGCTTCTTCTTTAGCTGGTAGTATTTCAGTCTTAGCTTTTTTGTGTAGGCCTAGAGCAGCCTTAGTTCCTAATATTCTAGTTAAAGCTTCTTCTAATCTCTCTTCTGTTATTATTCCTTTTTTGTAGCCTTCCATCATCCAGTTGAAGTCCTCGTCTGGATCGTTGAAGAATAAGAATAAATCAGAACCAGCAGCTATTGCAGTTGGAAGCATTTCACTTCTCTTCATAGCTGAAGTCATAGCAACCATGTGTGATGCATCAGTTACAACTAGACCATTGAAGCCCATTTTTCCTCTTAATAAATCAGTTAATATATACTTACTTAATGTAGCAGGCATATATAATTCTTGAGTAGTCGCATTTGGATTGAAGTGACGAACGTACTCTGGTAGAGCTATATGTCCAGCCATTATTGATGGAAGACCTGCTTCAAATAATCCACTGTAAACTCTTCCGAAAGTCGCATCCCATTCTTCTACTGATAATGAGTTTGGTGCAAATGATAAATGTTGATCTCTCTCATCTATACCATCTCCAGGGAAGTGTTTAGCAGCAGGTGCTATTCCACTTTCTTGTATACCTCTCATGTATTCAAGAGATAATTCTAAAGTTTGTTCAACGTCAGCTGACCAAGTTCTTATTGATATTATTGGATTCCTCCAGTTTCTGTTTATATCAACTATTGGCGCGAAACTCCAGTTGCATCCTATAGCAGCAGCTTCAACTCCTGATACTCTACCCATTTCGTATGCGTATTTTTTATCGTTAGTAGCAGCTATTTTAACTTCATTTCCTATATAAGTACCATCTGTACAAGCTCCATTACCACCCATTTCAGTGTTTGCAGCTATTAATAGAGGTATCTTACTGTTTTCTTGAAGTATTTTATTTTGGTCGTATACTTCTTCAGCAGTTCCTGGGTTGTAACGAACTCCACCTATGTGATAGTTATCTAAAATACTTTTTAAGTATTCTTCGTCACGGCTAGCACCCATGTTTATGAATAATTGACCTATTTTTTCTTCTATAGTCATTGATTTTATAGTTTCTTCAACCCATTTAACACCTTCATCGTCTAGGTTATAAGGTTTTACTCTTAAATTAACCATAAGTCTTTACTCCTCCTAATAAATGTCTTTTTCTATTGTGTCATATTAATCTGTATATTAAACACCTGAATATGCTGCAAATGCACCATCAACCGGTATTACTGTTCCGTTTACAAATCCTGATGCTTCTTCACAAGATAAGAATAATAATGAACCTATTAATTCTTCTAATTCACCGAAACGACCCATTGGAGTTCCAGCTAATATTTTTTGAGTTCTAGCAGTTGGAGTTCCATCTTCGTTCCATAATAATTTTTCGTTTTGCTTAGTTGAGAAGAACCCTGGTGCTATAGCATTGCAACGTATACCAACCTTTGAGAAGTGAACTGCTAACCATTGAGTGAAGTTAGATATAGCAGCCTTTGCTCCACTGTATGCTGGTATTTTTGTAAGTGGTGAATAAGCATTCATTGAAGATATGTTTATTATGCTCGCACCTTTTTTGTTCATCATATCCATTGCGAAAACTTGTGTAGGTATTAATGTACCCATGAAGTTTAAGTTGAATACGAAAGATACTCCTTGAGGATCTAAATCAAAGAAAGTTTTCATTTCATTTAAATGCTCTGGGGCAAAGTACTCGTCATCAGTTGTAGCCTTTGGATTGTTTCCACCAGCTCCATTTATTAATATATCGCAAGTTCCAAAGTCTGCTAATATAGCTTGTCTTGCAGCTTCACAGCTTTCTTTTTCTAAAACATTACATTTGTAACCTTTAGCAGTGTATCCTTTTGCAACTATTTCGTCTGCATATTTTTTAGCTGCTTCTTCGTTTAAGTCAAGTAAAGCAACCTTAGCTCCACACATAGCCATAGCTTCAGCAAATGCAGAACATATTAATCCACCTGCTCCTGTTATTACAACAACTTTATCGTTTAAATCTATTTGAAAAGGTAATTTCATTTTGTGCCTCCATAAAATTTTATTATTTACTAGATTTTTCTATAGCTTCCCATAAGCCGTTTAAGTAAGTAGCTCCTAAAGCTCTATCGTATAAACCGTATCCAGCTCTACCAGTTTCTCCCCAGATCATTCTTCCGTGGTCTGGTCTAACATATCCGTCAAATCCGTTATCATATAAAGCCTTCATTATTGCGTACATGTCTAAGCTTCCGCAAGAAGATAAGTGAGCTCTTTCTTCAAATCCATTGTCTAATACTTTTACATTTCTCATATGTACGAAATGTATTCTGCCCATTTTAGCATATTTTGCAGCCATTTTAGCTACATCGTTTTTATTTGAGCAGCCTAGAGATCCTGCACATAAAGTTATACCGTTGTGCTTGTCATCAACTAATTTTAAGAATCTGTCTAGGTTTTCTTCACAAGTTATTATTCTAGGTAATCCGAATATACTCCAGCATGGATCGTCTTCATGTATAGCCATGTTTACGTCACATTCTGCAGCTACTGGTATTATTCTTTCTAAGAAATATTGTAGGTTATTCCATAGATCATCTTCGCTCATTGCATTGTACTCAGCAACAACGCTTTTTAATTCTTCTCTAGTGTAGCTAGCATCCCATCCTGGAAGAGTTAAGTCGCTATCACTTTCTAATGGGTTAACCTCGTCTACTTGCTCTTGATAGTAAACTAAAGATGTAGAACCATCTTCTAATTCGTGGTCTAATTGAGTTCTAGTCCAGTCAAATACTGGCATGAAGTTGTAGCATATACATTTAACTCCAGCTTCAGCAACTCTTCTTATATTTTCACAGTAATTTTCTATATATTTATCTCTGCTAGGTTTTCCAAGCTTGATATCTTCGTGAACTGGTATACTTTCGATTACCTCGAAGTTTAATCCAGCATTTTCTACTTGTTCTTTTAATTTTGCTATAGATTCTCTGCTCCATACTTCACCAACTGGTACATCGTAAACTGCAGTTACTATAGAATGCATGCCTGGTATTTGGCGTATATTTTGTAATGTTACTTTGTCATCTTCTCCATACCAACGAAATGATAATTTCATAAAATTCTCCTAACTTTTTGTATTTTTATTTTTAACATCTAATAGCTAGTACCATAAAACGATAGTACTAGCCCCTAGATGATGTTAACCTGATTTAATATATTTTTTTATAATTAAATTAATCGTATATGATTAATTATTTGCACGTTTTTCGTTTAATATTCTAGAGTTTTCTTCTACTACTTTTTTACTTAATGGATAAGCAAAAACTAATATTAAACCTACTATTAAATAACAAACTCCTGGGAATAAAGTAGATAAACTATATATTCCATTAGTTACCTCTATAGTTTGAGAAGCTGCTAAAGAATCGTATCCTATGAAAGTTAAGGCAAAACCACCTAATCCTCCAGCTAGAGCTTGTCCTATTTTTCTAGAGAATGAGTAAACTCCGTATATTATACCGTC
>NZ_JBJDXL010000137.1:0-6103 GCF_051866655.1 Intestinibacter sp. | reverse complement strand
GCTATATATGCAAGTGCTATTATCTCAGGTAATCCCCATGGACGAGCTACTAAGCTTACATCCTTTAATGTATAAACGACCATAAGAGCCATTACTGAATAAGGAAGTATTTGTCCTAAATAATTTACGTATTGCGGTGTCGGCTTATTTGCTGGGAATAATATAAACGGTAAAAATCTAGTCAACATCGTGCCCAGTGCCATCGCTGCGATTGTTATAGCTATTTGATTAAATGTCATTTTCTACGTCACCTACTTCCCCTTTGTCAAATTTATTCCTAAATACAGTCAGTATAATCAATATAATTATCATAGATGGAATTATAAAATTATCTCTGCCAAATACGATCAGGCAGATAAAGCTCGAAATCAATCCGATAAGCGATGGTACATATTGCTTTGACTCGATTAGTTGATTTATAAAAGTCACGAAAAACAGCGCTGTAAGAATAAAATCTATTCCTGTGACGTTGATATTTACAAATCCACCTAATACTCCTCCTACAAACGAGCTAAAAACCCAGTAAAAGAAAACTAAACAAGTCACATAAAAATAATATAATTTTTCATCCATATCCTCAGATATTTTCGCACTTATATTTATAGAAAAGGTCTCATCACATAACGCAAAAATCATAATCGGCTTTTTCAACCCTGTATCCTTGTATTTATCTAGCATAGAAATACTGTAGAAAATATGTCTAGCATTTATCATCACACTCATTATAAAAGCATAAACTGGATTAAATGCAGATACCAAAAGTTCAACCCCTACAAATTGCAATGCTCCAGCGCATACGATAATACTCATAAGTGTGCAATATATGTAGTTAAACCCCTTCGCATTCATATAAACACCATAGGCTAAACCTATAAATAAAAATCCTATAAAAATAGGAATCGTGGCAGTTAGTGCCGCCTTAAAAGTTTTTTTCTTCATAGTAATTTCCCCTTTAAATATATTTTCTATGATATAAGGTTATCATTTCAAACATTATGAAACAATATAAAAGTTGTATGACATTCAATTTATATAAGATTTTAATAAATCAAGTGAGTTAAATTCATTTGACAGTAATTACCAGCACTTCTAAAATATATTTGTAAATAAATAGAAATGGAGATTTTATCATGGAAAATAATAAATTTTCAAAGAAGAAGGAAATGATATTTCTAATAAGTGTGTCCTTCTTCTGGTTTGCGCAATATGTATATATACCGTACCAAACGATATACCTTACATCTATAAATGTTGGGACATCGTTCATAGGTATAATCGTCGGTGCGTACGGAATATCTCAGATGCTACTTAGACTGCCAGTTGGTCTGAGCGCTGACATAGTCAGAAAGCATAAATACTTCATAATGATCGGTGGGTTGTCATCTGGGATGGCGTCACTTTTTAGAGTTTTGATGCCAAATGGAGTCGGATTCTTGATAGCTAATCTGCTGTCTGGACTTGCATCTGCTATGTGGATTTCATTTATGGTGTTTTATACAGGACATTTTTCTAAGGAAGAGCAGCAATCTGCTACAGCTAGAATTGTTATGTTTAATAATATCGGAATGCTGATGGGATTTATCGCGAGTACCTTGCTTTATAATTCTATAAGTATGAGGGGATTGTGCGTTTTAAGTGTCTGCGGTGGCGTGACGACATTTTTATTATCACTGTCTATAAAGGAGAAGGCTCCAGAAAAAAGCACTCACAAAGTAGGCGAATTAATTTCAGTATTCTCAAATAAGCGACTTCTTCTTTTTTCATTTATAGCGCTTATTCAGCAGGGAGTTCAATTGACTACTTCAATGTCGTTTACCAACCAAGTGCTAGGCGACTTAGGTGCTTCAAATGCGATAATAGGAATTTCTTCTATTATATATATGATATCTTCGGTCACTTTCTCTGCATTGTCTTCTAAAAATGTGTTTAAGGGCGGACCTAGAGTGTTGATACCTACTGTGCTTGTGATCATCGCGACATACTGCGTGTTGGTGCCTACAGTAAATAGCGTGCCTGTTATTATGACGCTGCAAATACTGCCGGGGACATCGAGCGGAATCTTGTTTTCGTGCGCTACCTCTGAGGCTATGAAGGAGGTCAAGCCATTTCAGAAATCGACTGCAATGGGATTTTTCCAAGCATTTTATGCTATTGGGATGACTACCTTCCCTATGTTGACTGGTAAATTAGCCTCTAGCTATAGTATGAGTACTGGTTTCTTTGCTTTGGCTGGTATAGCTGTGTTAGGGTGCTTGATTGCTGTGACTTTTTATAGAGCTGAGAAAAGCTGTAAAATCGATAAAGCAGTTTAATATTTAAAAAGGACTTGCGGAATTTGCAAGTCCTTTAAATTTTTTAGTCGTGATTTTTCTTATTATTTTTTAATTCAACTAGATATCTAGGTCTGCATTGGCTCTCATTGTAAATAATTATCTCGTCGTTTATGACAAAGCTGTGTGTACTTTTAGAACCGTGGACATGCATGCAGTTGTATTTTTCTGAGCGTTTTTTTAATTTTTTATAATTAAATCTACCGTATTCGTTTTCGTATTCGTACACATCAAATGGAGTGCCGTATGCGACCTCGTTTAAAATCATAAATCCTGTGTTGTCGTTGCCGTTTGACCAGTAAGAGCCTGCTAGGGACGTGTAGCCCAAGGATTTTTTTGCCTTTGGAGCAAAATATATCCCGTCTCCGAACATTTTTCCAGTTATGATTGCGTTTGGCTTTAGCTTTAGGCTGTTGCATAAAATAGACCAAATATTCTCTGATCTGCTGCCGTGCCATAGTAGCTTTGTTTTCTCAATATTTTCAGATCTCGCAAATTCGTCGAATTTATCCTCCTGCGCAATATTTTTGACCCTCCAAGCGTTGTGGAATTTATACGACTCTGAGCCAAGCTCCTTCTTGATTAGTGCAACCTCCTCATCTGAGACCTCTGCAAATTCCAGTCCCATTTCCTCTAATATAGTGATGTCCTTCTTGTCGTTCTTTTGAGAAATCTTATTCTGAGAAATCTGCCCCATTACTACATCTAGCAAATCCTCTTCTCTCTTTATAATTTTCACAAAATCCTTCTTATTTTCGCTTAAAAATTCCTTTACGTTGTTCATTTTTCTAGGAATTACAGAAAACAATCTCAATAACTCCCTATTAAAGTCCTCGACCTTCTTATACTCGCTCAACGAATATATAATATTCAGCGCCTCGTACACCATATCGTCTGTAACTGCATCTATGTTTACATCGAAATTATTCTTGATAGTAGTTATAGCGTATTGTTGCAGTCTGCGCACGATGTTTCTTATGTTCTCGTTTTCTATAGGAATGTAGCTGTCCTCTTCCGCCTCGTCCTTCACCTTGTATAGATGAGTTTGATCTACATAGCCCTTTTTTATCTTTTGGTTGTAGATACTCTTCCATTTTGACGATGGCTGAGTACTTCTTACTCCTTTTGAACCTACTCTTCCGTAAGTGATTTGTATAGTATCGCCGATTTCCTCCATATCGTAAAACTTGTTGTTGTTTTTATCTGTAACCATGACTAAATGAGCAACCCTTGACATAAAAATACCCCTCTCATATTTATTCAAAATTCTTGAAGATGTTATCTATTATTGTTTTATAATTTAATTATAGTACATATGTTCGATTAAATCAATATGTTTTGCGAATATATGTTCGTTTTTGTATTTTATATTTTTTTGGTAGATTAAAAAAATTTAATTAAAAATTAAATACTTTTTATTATATTGTCAATAATGAATAATATATCTTTTTATTAAATGTATATTGCTTATAAATTAGTATTTTCAATGAAAATTATTATATTATAACTACTAAAATTTACAATCTACCAAAATTATTTACAATCTACCAATAATAATGGTATATTTAAAAAGAGGTGATAAAATGAAAAATTTAAAAATATATCTTCAAGATATTTTAGATAAAAATACTGTAGTAAAAAAATGGAATCCGAAAGGAAAGTTAAACCTTAATCTTGTTGGAAGCTACAAATATTATCTAGTAAATATGATGGAAATAGATTTTTTACTAATAAATCCTTTATACAATCAATCTATACCAACATTAAAAGCTCAGGCTTCAATAATCAGTAAAAAAACTGGCTATAATGTAGGTATTTTGCTAGATGATATTACTAATTATAGAAAAAAAAGATTGATACAAGAAAAAATACCTTTCGTATGCTTAAACAATCAAATATTTCTTCCGTTTATTGGTACATATTTAGAAAAATGCACTAAAAAACAAATTCAAAAAGAAACTAGAGAAAAATTTACACCTACAATGCAATTAATTTACCTTTGGATTTTATACAATGACTACAATATTATTACTCAAAATTTAATATCAGAAAAAACTTCAATATCACCGATGTCAATATCACGTTCATTAGACTTCTTTGTAAGCATTGGTTTGATGGAATATGCTACCACAGGAAAAACTGGCAGAAAAAAAGAATACTCTTATAAAAATAAAAAAGAATTTTTCACAAATGGGAGAAATTACTTAATTAACCCAATAAAAAAGAGTTTCTATACAGATAATTTACCAGATGACATGAAAATATACATAAGTGGTCTATCTGCCTTAGGTGAACAAACCATGCTGGGAGAACCTAATAATACTATTGTAGCAACAACTGATAAAATTGCATCAGAATTCGATATTCCAGTAATTCCAAGTAATGTAGCAATAGACGAACCACTTACAGAAGTTCAAATAGTGAAATACGATATTTCTATTCTTACTAAAAATAAATATGTTGATCCAATTACTCTTATTTATAGTTTAGAAGAAACAGATGACAGAATTGAAATAGCAATAGAAGAAATGATGGAGGACTATGAATGGTACGAGGAATAGAAAAATTTAAAGAAAAATTTTCTAATTATGCAGGACAATATGTATTTATTGGCGGAACTGCATGCGATATTATTTTAAACAACTATGGAATCCCATTCCGTATAACAAAAGATTTAGATATTGTTTTAATTATAGAAGCATTAAACGAAGAATTTATTTCAGAATTTATCAGCTTTATAGAATCTGCCGAATATAAGCATATTAATAAAGGTACTGGAGAAAATCAATTTTATAGATTTGAAAAACCAAAGAATGCTCAATATCCTTATATGATTGAGCTTTTTAGCAGAAAACCTGATTATTTAGAGTCATTAGAACAACGATTAGCTCCTATTCATGTAAGTGATGATGTTATAAGTTTATCTGCAATTTTGCTCGATGACAACTATTATGAACTTTTGAAGCAAGGTTCCATAGAAATTGATGGTATATCTGTTCTTGATTTAGAATACATAATTTTATTTAAAATAAAAGCTTGGATAGATTTATCTGCTAGAAAAGAACTTGGCGAACAAATTGATAGCAAAAATATTAAAAAACACAAAAACGATGTATTACGTCTAGCTGCAAATATTGAACCCGATAAAAAAATAAAAGTTCCACAGATAGTACTTGATGATATAAATAAATTTCTAGAAGAAATAAAGAATGATCCTATTAATTTAAAAAATCTTGATATTAGAGGTATCAAATATAAAGATATTCTTGATATGGTAAATACTTGTTATATTAGTTCTGAAAAATAACTACAATATAATATAAATCAATTTTTTTGCATTTGAGTGCAAAAAATATATAAAAATAAGAAGTTTTTGTACTCCAATGCAAAAACTTCTTATTTTATATGACTTTTTATATTGTATCTTATTATTTCTTCCAATTCTTCAAATTAAGCTCAAACTCCAGCTCATTCACATTTTCTGCCCACATATGATTTTCCTTTTCAGATATCTTCATAAAACCTTCTCTCGTGTACATCGCTATTGCTTCCTTCAAATCATCTGTCGTATCTAGATAAACTGACTTATAATCACCCTGTTTACAATAGTTAAGAGCCTTCTTTAGTAGAGTTTTTCCAAGACCTATTTTGCGATAATTAGGATGTAACAAGAACCATCTCAATTGAGCCTTATCCCCTCTGCCCACAATACCTATAGAGCCAACGATCTCATTATTGTGATCAGCAATCCAAAGTCTGTCCTTGTTTTCATC
>NZ_JBJDXL010000136.1:0-6111 GCF_051866655.1 Intestinibacter sp. | reverse complement strand
TTTCACAGTAGCGGGGGCTGTAAGGCTTTTACCTTTTCCCTAAAATAAATCAATCTAATATTCTATTTAAAAAAACTCGTATCATTCAACTTATCAATCACTGCAAATCCATTGTCTACTTCTACAATACTTACAGAAGCATTTCCAATTTTAAAATTCCAGTGATATTCAAATGTATCTGAAATTAAACAAGTCAAAATATTTCTTATAGTTCCTGCATGGGAACACACTAATATTGTACTATTATTTTGAGCATCTTCCAATATTAATTTTATTTCTTTAGATACTCTTTCATAACATTCAATTAGACTTTCGCCATTTGGATATTTATATTCATATCCTTCATTTATCATTTTATCAAATTCATCAGGGTAATTTTTTTGTATCTCTTTGAAGTCTTTTCCTTCGAAATCCCCAAAATTGATTTCTTGTAAAGCTTCACTTTCTTTTATATCTATTTTATTTATTTCAGCTAAATACTTAACTGTATCTTTTGTCCTACTTGATGTAGTCGTATAAATTTCGTCTATTTTTTCACTTTTTAAATAGTCTGTAAGTTTTTCTATTTGTATTTTTCCTTCTTCACTTACCTTACTATCTATATGTCCAGATAATTTTGCAAGCTCATTATCATCAGTAACTGCATGACGTACTAAAATTAATTTTTTCATATCGATGTCTCCCTACAATATTAAATTAGTGCTATTAGCAGATAAGTATATATTAAATAAAATACTTCTCCCAGCTCTATTGTACATCCTAAAATATCACCTGTTATACCATCGATTTTTTTATATACATGATTTTTAAACAACAATGCAAATACTATTATGAATAAAATTGAGCTTAAAGCTACCATAATTATTGTATTTCGTTGTAAAAAAATTAATTTTGCAAACACTACAATTAATGCAGATGAGTACACTACAGAAGTTATAATCATATTCATAGTACCTTTTCCTATGAATAAATTTCCCATACCCTTCGCTCTTGGAGTTACTGTCTTGTATGTCATAATCACAGCTCCAATTCTCGCTACAACTGGCATGAATATAACTATCCATAATAGATCATTTTGTATTAAGCAATTTATAAATCCTATTTTTAATAAGATTAAAAACATTATAGCAAGAAGAGAATTTGTTCCTAATCTAGAGTCCTTCATTATCTCTAAAATTCTTTCCTTATCTCTATTACTGTATAGAGCATCAAATGTGTCGCCTAATCCATCTATATGAAGTCCTCCTGTAGTTAAAACCTCTATAAGAGTAATTACTATAGCACTTACAAATGAATCAAATATAGCTAATGAAAACCAACCAAAGACATATGTTATTAAGCCTATAACAAAGCCTACTAGTGGAAAATATACTATTGATTTATGAAATTCTTCGTCAAATCCAGTTTCTATTCTTATAGGTATCCTAGTCAAAAATTGTAGTATCGAAATAAATCTATTCATATCCTTACCCCTTTATCTTTGTAGGAATTCCACAAACTGTGAAATAAACCTCATCGCTTAATTTTCCAAGCATTTGATTTATTCTTCCTACAAAATCGCAGTAAACTCTACCTAATTTATAACTAGGAACTACACCTAATCCTATTTCATTAGTAACCATGACAAAGTATAAATCAGTCTTCTTAACTTCTTCTATCATTTTTGTTACTTGATCCTTTATGTATTCTTCTAGCTCATTTATCTCTTGTTCTGTAGCATTATCTATGTCTATACCATCTACAAACATCAAATTGTTCACTAATAATGTTATACAGTCTAGTATTACTGTATCGTGTTTTTGACTTATTTCATCGATTATAGTATATATGTCTTTGTATATTTCATATGTTTGCCATTCTTGAGGTCTACTCTCTTGATGCTTTCTAACCCTTTCCTTCATTTCATCGTCAAATGCTACTGATGTTGCAATATAAGCAGTACTATTATTTCTAGCCTTGCACAAAGATTCTGCAAAACCGCTTTTTCCTGATCTAGCACCACCTGTGACTAAAATAATTTTGCTCATATTTTTCTCCTTAATTATTGTCTACATTCCCATGTCAACTTCATCAAAAGTTAGCATATTTTTATAAACAAAGTTTGAAGCTTCTATCATATTGAATGCTAAAGCAGCACCACTACCTTCACCAAGTCTCATATCCATATTTAAAAATGGATCTAGTCCTAATAAATCTAAGGCTTTTTTAGCACCTGGTTCTGCTGATAGGTGAGATGCTATCATATATTCTTTACATCTTGGATTTATATTGTAAGCTATTAAAGCAGCTGCATAAGATATATATCCATCTAAAACAACAGGCACTCTATTTGCGCTACATCCTAATATAACACCAGCCATAGCACCTATTTCAAATCCACCTACCTTTTGTAATATATCTATTCCATCAGTAGGATTTGGTTGATTTATTTCTATTGATTTTCTTATTACTTCAGCTTTATGAGCTACTAATTCTGTTTTAAGTCCAGCTCCTATACCTGTTATTTCTTCAGGATCACATCCAGCGATTACAGATATTATAGCTGTAGATGGAGTAGTATTTGCTATACCCATTTCTCCTATACCGATTACTTTATAATCATCTTGTATGTATTTTTCACAAGTTTCTATTCCTATTTCAATTGATCTTATAGCTTCTTGTCTTGTCATTGCAGGACCTTTAGCCATATTAGAAGTACTCTTTCTTATTTTACAATCGATTACTCCTTCAATTGGTTCGTCACTATTAATACCTACATCTACTAATTGAACATCAGCACCTACGAATTTAGATATTGTTCCTACACCATTTATTCTCTTTGGAAAGTTTTTAGATTGTAGGATTGTTATATTTTGTGGGTGAGGTGCTACACCTTCTTCGTATACCCCATGATCACATGCAAAAGATAATATTATCTTTTTTGTAGTATCAAAATATTTACTTCCATATATACCTGCTAATTGTATACTTATATCTTCTAATTTTCCTAGACTTCCTTCAGGCTTTATTAATCTGTCTTGTCTAGCCTTTGCTTGTTCCATAAAACGAGCATCTAAAGGATATATATTCTTGCATATACTTTCAATTAAACTCATTATTTCGTATTCCTCCTAACTTTAAAAAAACATCTATTATAGATTATATAAATTAATTTCCCAACTTTCTACTAATTTTGTAATTTAAGTTATTTTTTTGTCATACTAATATTATCTTATAAATTATGACTAGCCTTTAATGCTTCATAGTTGCATTTTATAGTGTATTCTATATCTTCATCTGTATGAGCATAAGATAAGAACATAGCTTCATATTGACTTGGAGCAATTAATATTCCTCTGTCTAACATTTCTTTAAAGTATAAATTGAATTTTTCTATGTCAGATTTAGATGCATCATCGAAGTTTTTAACTGGACCTGATGTAAAGAATAAGCATACTAATGAACCCGCTCTATTTACAGTATAGTCTAATCCTAATTTTTTAAGATTATCTTCTATACCCTCTTGTAGCATCTTACCTTTTCTGTCTAATTCAGTGTATATTTGTGGATTATCTCTCAATTCTTCTAAATTTTTCTTTCCTAGGAACATTGCAAGTGGATTTCCTGATAATGTACCTGCTTGATATACAGGACCTACTGGAGATACACATGACATTATTTCTTTTTTAGCTCCGTACGCACCAACTGGCATACCTGCACCTATTATCTTACCAAAGCATACCATATCTGGTTCGATGCCAAAATATCCGATAGAACTATTATAAGCTAGTCTAAATCCAGTTATAACTTCATCAAATATTAAAACAGTTTTATATTCTGTACATATATCTCTTAAGAATTGCATAAATTCTTGAGTTCCTGGAACAACACCCATATTTCCTGATACAGTTTCAACTATTACTGCTGCTATATCGTCGCCTTGTTCTTCAAAAACTCTTTTTACATCTTCTATATCGTTGTATCTACATACTAAAGTGTTTTTTACGATATCTTGAGGTACCCCTGGACTTGTTGGAACACCAAAAGTTATAGTCCCAGAGCCTGATTTAACTAATAATCCATCAGAATGTCCGTGATAGCATCCTTCAAATTTAACTATTTTATTTCTGTTAGTATATCCTCTTGCTACTCTTAAAGCACTCATAGTAGCTTCTGTACCTGAATTTACCATACGCACTTGGTCTATTGCTGGATATGCATCAACTATTATTTTTGCAACTTCTATTTCTATTTCTGTAGCAACTCCGTAGCTTGTTCCTCTTTTTGCCATTTCTTCTAGTCCTTCTGACATAAATTCTGGACTATGTCCTAGCATAAGAGGTCCCCATGAACAGATATAATCTATGTATTCATTTCCGTCTACGTCTGTCAATCTGTCTCCGTGAGCCTTATCTGCAAATATTGGTGTTAATCCTACTGATTTAAATGCTCTAACTGGACTGTTAACTCCACCTGGTATGTATTTTTCTGCCTCTTTGAATAATTGTTCTGATTTAGTATGTTTCATTCTCATAACCTCCATATTTTATATCTCAAATAAATCTTCAATAACTTTTATATATTCTTCTCTTTGACCTTTGTTTTTTACTTGTTTTAAATTCATAATAGGCTCTCTAATCATTCTTTTTAATGCAGAACCTACCATTTTATCGATGATTTTCTTCTCATGTTGGTTTAAATCTATTTTTCTAAAAATGTAATCTAAAGTATCTGCCTTTATTTCTTTACACTTACAGTTTAATGATTGTATTGTCGGATCCATAAATGTTAAATCCAACCACTCTAAAAATTCATTTATTTTTTCATCTATAATTTTTTCTGCTTTTTGTGCTAGTTCATTTCTTTTTATATCATTTTTATCTTGAATTTCTTTTAAATCATCGATATCATACAATTTAACACAATCGAGCTCTTTTAACTTTGTATCTACATCTCTAGGTAGCGCAATATCCATTATATATACCTTATTGTCTAATTTAGGCATTTCATCGTATTTTATTACTAAATGTGGTGAAGAAGTTGCGCTTACGATTATATCAATACATTCTTCTTCTAATATTTTATATCTATCGCTGTATTTGATTGGAATTATATTGTCAAACTTGTTCTCTATCTCTTTTATTTTTTCAATATTTCTATTAGCTATATAAATATTTTTTACATTTTCCTCTTTTAAGTGATTCAATGTAAGCAAATTCATCTTTCCTAATCCTATTATTAAAACATTTTTTCCCTCTAAGCTTCCTATTTTTTCTTTAAGTAATTTTACACCTATATAACTAATTGAAAGAGGCTGTTGTGATATTTTTGTTATTGTTTTTATCTCTTTAGATGTAGTAACTGCATCTCTAAATAACTTGTTGAAAACTTTTTTAGTTGCACCTAATTTCATTGAAAACTCATGAGCATCTCTAACCTGACCAAGAATTTGATCCTCTCCTAGTACAATAGAATCTAAACCTGCTGTAACATCAAATAAATGTTTAACCGCGTCTAAATTCGTCTTTTTAAATAAATATTTGTCTATGTCTTTAACTCCAAAATATTCACTATAAAAATTTACTAATTCAGCAACTTTTTCTTCTATATTTTCTGCATGTATATATATTTCGCTTCTATTACATGTAGAAAGGATAACTACTTCATTTATATCTCTATCTAGTAGCATATTTATAGCTTCAATTTTTTTAGTATCTGTAAAAGATACCGATTCCCTAACATTTATTGGAGCCAAATTGTGATTTACCCCTACAACTCCTATGTTCATATTATTCCTCCATATCTTAAGATTTCCCTACTCAACACCTTAACCTATAGCAAAATTTATAAATTATTACTTATTAAAACAATATCGGTACAAACATATATATTTCAATAATACCTCTCAAAATGATTATATCATTTTATAAAAATACTACAAATTTTTTTAATAATTATTTTTATATACTACGCCAAAATAAAGCAAAATTTTATCTTAAATATTGAAATCTAAATAGAAAATGAATGTAAAAAAGTCAAATTGTAAAAGAAAAGATATATGAAAATTATTATTAAACAAAATAAAAAAAGATTACGTGGCTACGTCCTACTCTCCCAGGCGGTCACCCACCA
>NZ_JBJDXL010000135.1:1549-6138 GCF_051866655.1 Intestinibacter sp. | reverse complement strand
ATACTGTATTAAAATACATTTAGCTCTATCTATAAGTCTAATTTCACTAATTTTAACCTTAAGTCTTTCATTTTCACTTTGAAGACCTAAGTATTTTTTCCTTGATACACAAATATACTTTATACTTTTATACACAAATTGTCTATTTAATGGTTTCTCTATAACAAATACTCCATAATCTTCTACTTTAGATGAAATAGCATCGGCGATATCATTTTTTACTACTAATAAAACACCTGAATTATAGTTTTTACTAATTGAAATAGAAAGCTCATGTCCAAACTCATCTGATAATGGAGTATTGATAACCACCAAATCAAAATCACTTCTATTTAATATACGCCTAGCTTCACTACCATTGCCAACAGTGACCGTATTCGAAATTCCAACTGTTTTCATTAAGTCTACAAAAAAACTTTTCCCCTTTTCCGACGTTGACACTATCAGCGCACAAGTCATCTTGGTCCCCCCTTTTACATTTAAAGCTTGTCAAAATACAATTGCTTTTCTGCTTTAAATTTATCAGTTACTGAGCTATAAATAGTCCATTCTTCCATCTTGTCATTTATGTAATTATCGATAGTTTTTTGTGGCAATACGCTTTTTACAAATTCGCTATCTTTAGCTATCTTGATTGCTTCAATTAAATTCACAGGCAATTTTTTAACGTCTTGTAATTTTTCTTCCTCAGCATCAAATAAATTTATATTATGAGGTTTGCAAAGCTCTAAATTATTTTCTATACCCTCCATACCTGCCTTAATCAAAAGTGCAAAAACTATATAAGGGTTGCAGCTAGAATCAGGTGATCTAAGCTCCATTCTACATCTATCTCCTTTAGATGCTGGAATTCTTATAAGCTGTGATCTATTTTCCTTTGACCATGTAATATATTTTGGTGCCTTATCTTTGCCCAATCTAGAATATGAATTCGTAGATGAATTTAAAAATAAAGTAACCTCCTCTATTCTATTTAATATACCTGCTATAAACTTTTTAGCATATTCATAATCACTTGAATCCTGATTTTGAAAAACATTTTTTCCATCTTTGTATAGAGACAGATTAATATGTAGTCCATTTCCACATTCAGTATTTAAAGGTCTAGGCATAAATGAAGCAAACAATCCATTTTCACATGCCTTAGTCTTGACAAGAGATCTAAAGCTTATTAAATTATCAGCAGCAGATAATGCATCGCTGTATTGATAGTCTATTTCATTTTGTCCAGGTCCCTGTTCATGGTGTGAGCTTATAGGCATTATTCCCATTTCTTCAAGTGATAGACAAATATCTCTTCTTATATTTTCACATCTATCATTTGGATATATATCGCAATAAGTACCTCTATCATAAGGCTTCATAGTTGGATTTCCAAATTCGTCTTGTTCAAATAAGTAAAACTCACTCTCGCAACCTATCTTAGTTGAAAATCCCTTCAATCTACTTTCCTTGATAACTTCCTTTAAAATATTTCTACAATCTCCTTCAAAGCATCTTCCATCTGGATGTTTTATATTACAAAAAAATCTTACAACTCTTCCATGCTGTGGTCTCCATGGTAGTAAATACATAGTATTTGCCTCTGGAAATAGTAATAAGTCAGATTCTTCTACATTCATAAAACCAGTTACAGCTGATGCATCGAAGGAAATTCCTTCATTAAATGCTCTTTTTAATTCACTAGGCATTATCGTTATATTTTTTTGTTCTCCAAATATATCGCAAAATGCTAATCTTATAAATTTTATATCATTTTCTTCTATAAATTCTAAAACCTCACTAGTTTTATAATCCATGTAACTCCTCCTATAAATCTATATTTTATATTGTAAAAATCCTTCAAATTATAGAAATTTTCCTAAAAAAAGGGGCACTCATTAAAGGGTGTTAAAAATAAATATTCACACCTTTTAATGAACGCCCTTGTTCAATGTGACTATTATAGAATATTTATTTGTAACTGTCAATATTTTCAAATTTTTTAATAAATATTTTTATATATATAATATAATAGCAATTTTTGTCATATAATGTAGGCTTTTTTATTTTTAAAATATAAAATTTAATTTTTATATAAAATTAAGAAAAAACTGAAAATTCTTGTTGACAGTCTATTACATTTTGAATACAATATGTTTATAAAGTTAATTAAAACAGCAAAGGCGCTGTAGGTTATAGATGATCCTACAGCGCTTTTCTTTTTTTTCAAAGTAATTTTAATTAATAAGTAAATTTTATGGATTATACGATGGGGTATATCTATTTTATTTTAAATTTTGGAGGTAATTATTATGACAAAAGTTCCTGAAATATTTGGAAGCTTAGTATTTAACGAAACTGTAATGAAAGATAGACTACCAAAGGACGTTTACAAAGCATTACAAAACACTATAAAACAAGGTAAACCAATCGATTTAAAAATCGCAAACGTAGTTGCAAATGCTATGAAGGATTGGGCTATAGAACACGGTGCTACTCACTTTACTCACTGGTTCCAACCAATGACTGGTATAACTGCTGAAAAACACGACAGTTTTATAAATCCAACTGACGACGGAAAAGTAATAATGGAATTTTCTGGTAAAGAATTAGTAAAAGGTGAACCAGATGGATCTTCTTTCCCATCAGGAGGATTAAGATCTACATTCGAAGCTAGAGGATATACTGTATGGGATCCAACTAGTTATGCTTATATAAGAAACGGCACATTATGTATACCAACTGCTTTCTGTTCATATGGAGGTCAAGTTTTAGATAAGAAAACTCCTTTATTAAAATCAATGGAAGCTATAAATAAATCAGCTGTAAGACTTTTACATTTATTAGGTGAAACAGATGTTAACAGAGTTACTACTACAGTTGGTCCTGAACAAGAATATTTCTTAATAGACAAAGAAATGTACAATAAGAGAATAGATTTAAAATTCACTGGTAGAACTTTATTCGGTGCAAAACCACCTAAAGGACAAGAATTAGACGACCACTACTTCGGTGCTATAAAACCAAGAGTAGTCGATTATATGAAAGAATTAGATGAAGAATTATGGAAATTAGGAGTTTTAGCTAAGACTAAACATAACGAAGTTGCTCCAGCACAACATGAATTAGCTCCTATATTCACAACTACAAATGTTGCTACTGACCACAACCAATTAACAATGGATGTAATGAAAAAAGTAGCTTGTAGACACGGCTTAATGTGCTTACTACATGAAAAACCATTCGCTGGTGTAAATGGTTCTGGTAAACATAACAACTGGTCTATTTCAACTGATACAGGTAAAAACTTATTAAACCCAGGAAAAGATCCTATAAATAATAAATTATTCTTAACTTTCTTTATAGCTATAATAAAAGCTGTTCATGAAAATCAAGATTTATTAAGAATATCAGTTGCTGATGCAGGAAACGACCATCGTTTAGGTGGAAATGAAGCACCTCCAGCAATATTATCAATGTTCATAGGAAGTGACTTAGAAAAAGTACTACATTGTATAGAAGAAGGACTTCCATACAACGAAGAAACTTTAAAATCATTAGAAATAGATGTTGATGTTTTACCATCATTCAAAAAAGATACTACAGATAGAAATAGAACTTCTCCATTCGCATTTACTGGAAACAAATTTGAATTCCGTATGTTAGGTTCTACTGCTAATATAGCTTGTCCTAACACTATACTTAACACTATAGTTGCTGATTCTCTAGATTATATCTCTGATTATCTAGAAGGAAAAGAAGATGTAGATGCTGCTTTACAAGAAGTATTAAAGAAAATATTAAAAGAACACAAAGCTATAATATTCAATGGAAACAACTATGCAGCTGAATGGGTAACTGAAGCTGAATCTAGAGGATTATTAAACTTAAAATCTTCAGCAGATGCTCTACCTCACTACACAGATGAAAAGAATATAAAATTATTTGAAAAACACGGAGTATATACTAAATTAGAATTAGAATCAAGAAAAGAAATCTTACTTGAAAAATATGCTCAAACTATAAATATAGAAGCACAAACAATGCTTGAAATGATCAAAAAAGATATTATACCAGCTGTATGTAAATACTCTAAAGATTTAACTGAATCTGCTTTAGCTAAGAAGAATTTATCTTCTGACATAGATGTTTCTTTAGAAACTGGTTTAGTAACTAAGATATCTTCATTAAGTAGTTGTCTAGCTAAGAAGACTGCTGATTTAGAAAAATACATCTTAGATGCAAAAGATATAGACGACAGCGAAAAATTAGCAAAATTCTTCCACGATACAATATTATCACAAATGAATGAAGTTCGTGCTATAGCTGACGAACTAGAAACATTAGTTGGAAAAGACTACTGGCCATTCCCAACTTACACAGATTTATTATTTAGCGTATAAATTAATTTAAAATTCATATTTTAACATAACTAAATACTATCTACACAAAGGCGTGTACTCTATCTACTATTTATTTAGATAGGTACACGCCTTCAACTTTTTACAGAACTTATAAATTAGAATAATTCATAGACAATAGGAGGATTTATTATGTATTCATCAGTAGATACGATATGGGTATTATTAGGAGCTGCTCTTGTATTC
>NZ_JBJDXL010000135.1:0-1449 GCF_051866655.1 Intestinibacter sp. | reverse complement strand
TATGTATTCATCAGTAGATACGATATGGGTATTATTAGGAGCTGCTCTTGTATTCTTTATGCAAGCAGGATTTGCAATGGTTGAAACTGGATTTACTAGAGCGAAAAATGCAGGTAATATTATAATGAAAAATTTAATGGACTTCGCTTGTGGTTCGTTGATATTTTGGATCTTAGGATTTGGTTTAATGTTTGCTGGTAGCGGTAAATTTATCGGCGGATTTGATTTCTTTATTCAAGGCGATTACGGTGTTGCAGGTGGATATCCATCTTGGGCATTTGTTATATTCCAAACAGTATTCTGTGCTACTGCTGCTACTATAGTATCAGGAGCTATGGCAGAAAGAACTAAATTTAAATCTTATTTAGCTTATTCTATAGTAATAAGTGCAGTTATTTATCCTATATCAGGTCACTGGATATGGGGCGGCGGATGGCTTTCTCAATTAGGATTTATTGATTTCGCTGGATCTACTGCAGTTCATATGGTCGGTGGTGTAGCCGCTTTAGTTGGTGCTAGAATACTAGGACCTCGTATCGGTAAAATAGACAAGGATGGTAACGTAAAAGCTATACCAGGTCACAACATAACTTTAGGAGCTCTAGGAGTTTTCATATTATGGTTCTGTTGGTTTGGATTCAATGGATGTTCAACTGTTTCTATGACAGGCGATGAATCTATAGTATTAGCAGGTAGCGTATTTATGACTACTAACATAGCTGCTGCAGCTGCTACTGTTACTACAATGATATTCACTTGGGTAAAATACAAAAAACCAGATGTTTCAATGACATTAAATGGTTCTCTTGCAGGTCTTGTCGCTATAACAGCAGGCTGTGCTGTTGTCAATCCAGTCGGTGCTTGCATAATCGGTATAATAGCTGGTGTAGCAGTAGTTGTCGCAATAGAATTTGTAGATCAAAAATTAAAAATAGATGACCCAGTCGGTGCGATAGGTGTTCACGGTGTATGTGGTGCCTTAGGTACAATATTAACTGGTGTATTCGCTGTAGATGGTGGTCTTGTTTACGGCGGTGGATTTACTCTATTAGGCGTTCAATGCTTAGGTGTTGTAGCAGTTATAGCTTGGGTAGTTGCTACTACTACTGTATTATTCAAGGTAATCGACGCTACATTAGGACTTAGAGTTACAGAAGAAGAAGAGGTTGTCGGTCTTGACAAATTAGAACATGGTTTATCAAGTGCATATGCAGACTTTGCTAAAGCTAGTACAGTTAAAAAATTAAAAACTGCACAAGAAAAAGTTTCTGTCGACAGAGCTGTTCCTGTTCAATTAGTAAGCAATAATCGTGATTCTAGCGTAACTGCTTCTGATATCAAATTAACTAAGATAGAAATAATAACAGATCAAGATAAATTTAAGGATTTAAAAGACGCATTAAGCGAAATAGGTATAATGGGTATGACAGTTTCAAATGTTTTAGGATG
>NZ_JBJDXL010000134.1:0-6141 GCF_051866655.1 Intestinibacter sp. | reverse complement strand
ACTTTCTCCAACTGGTACACCAGCTGTTATTACAACTAATTCACCTTCATTTACGTAACCAGCTTCTTTAGATACTTCTATAGAGTATTCTACAACTTCATCGGTATTGCTTGCTTTAGGAGCTTTTGCAGTATAAACACCCCAGCTTAATGATAATTGTCTCTTAGTCACTTCACTATCTGTAGCAGCTATTATAGGAGTTTTAGGTCTAAATTTAGATACCATTCTAGCTGTATATCCTGAAGAAGTAGATGTTACTATTGCTGATGCATTTAATTCAATTGCTGTTGTACAAGTTGCATAACTTATAGCATCTGTTACTGTAGATCCTTTTAAATTACTAGCTTTTAATAATTCTTCATAATCTAAAGTTTCTTCTATTCTTTTAGCTATTGATGCCATAACTTTAACAGCTTCAACTGGATATTTACCTGCAGCAGTTTCTCCTGATAGCATTATTGCATCAGTTCCATCGTATATAGCATTTGCAACGTCTGTTACTTCCGCTCTTGTTGGTCTAGGATTTCTTATCATAGAATCTAGCATTTGTGTAGCAGTTATAACTGGTTTTCCTAATTCGTTACATTTTTTGATCATATTCTTTTGTATTATTGGCATTTCTTCTGTTGGAACTTCAACTCCTAGGTCTCCTCTTGCTACCATTAAACCATCAGAAACTTGTAGTATTTCATCTAAGTTTTCTACACCTTCTTGGTTTTCTATTTTAGATATTATTTGTATATGTGTAGCATTGTTGTTTTCTAAGATTTCTCTTATAGCTAATACATCAGATGCTTTTCTAACAAAAGATGCAGCTATAAAATCTATTCCTTGTTCTATACCAAATTCTATATCGCTTATGTCCTTTTCTGTTAAAGCTGGTAAGTTTATTTTTACTCCTGGTAAGTTTACACCTTTGTGGTTCTTAACTATACCTGAGTTTTCAACTACACATATTATATCTTTGCCTTCTATCTCAGTTACTCTTAATCCAACAAGACCGTCATCTATAAGTATAGTATCTCCTACTTTTACATCGTCAACTAACCCTTTGTAGCTTACAGTACATTTTTCTTTTGTACCTAATACTTCGTCCATTGTTATTATAAATTGGCTTCCTTGTTCTAAAAGAACTTCTGGATCTGCAAAATTTCCTGTTCTTATTTCAGGTCCTTTAGTATCTAATAATAGCGCTATTGGAAGATTTAATTTTTCTCTTACTTTTTTTGCAGTGTCCATTCTAGCTTTTTGTTCTTCATGGCTACCATGAGAAAAGTTAAATCTACATACATTAAGACCATTTTCTACTAATTGAGTTAATACCTCTTCACTATCAGAAGCAGGTCCTAATGTACATACTATTTTAGTTTTCTTTGCATTTTTTAACATATTGTCCTCCTAAATTGTCTTACATAAATTATTATATAAATTAAAACTATATAGATAGTATTTGTGTCATTTTATAAATATATTTGTCAAAATCTTTCTTCATAGCTAAAGCTTCATGTATGTCCATATCTATAACTTTGTCGTCTCTTATTCCAACTACTCTAGCAGATTTTCCTTCTAATAATAATTCTACTGCTCTTACACCTAATTTACTTGCTAATATACGGTCAAATGCAGTTGGACTTCCACCTCTTTGAACATGACCAAGTACTGTTACTCTTAAATCAGAGCCTGTTTGTTCTGCTATTTGTTTACCTATTTCATGAGCATTTCCAACACCTTCTGCTAAAACTATTATGCTGTGTTTTTTACCTCTCTTTTTAGTTGTTTCTAATCTATCACATATAGCTTCTATACTTTCTGGTTTTTCTGGTAAAATTATTGATTCGGCTCCACCAGCAAGACCTGAGAATAAAGCTAAATCTCCACAATGTCTTCCCATAACTTCAACTATATTTACTCTTTCATGAGAAGAAGAGGTATCTCTTATTTTACCTATAGCATCAATTACAGTTTCTATAGCTGTATAATATCCTATTGTATAATCTGTATATGCTAAGTCATTATCTATTGTACCTGGTATTCCTATTGCAGGGAATCCTAATTCGCTTAATTTAAGTGCACCATTAAATGAACCATCTCCACCTATTACAACTAAGCATTCTATTCCATGTTTTTTAAGAACTTTAACTGCTATTTTTCTTCCTTCTTCTGTTTTAAATTCTTCACATCTTGAAGATTTTAATATTGTACCACCTCTATGAATGATGTCACCTACAGATGATAAATTCATTTCTTTGATGTCATCTTCTATTAAGCCTTTATATCCTCTATTGATTCCATACACCTTACAACCATAGTATATTGCAGATCTTACAACAGCTCTGATTGCAGCATTCATTCCTGGAGCATCTCCACCACTTGTTAATATTCCTATAGTTTTCATCACATACCTCCTAAATATTTTGACTAGGACTTTTTTTGTCCCTATATTTATTTTTTATCCCATATTGATTAAAAAAAACTTACCCATTTATACTACGATATTATACCATATTTTTATAAAATTTTTGTCACTATATATGTTATATTTTCCTGTATTTTATATTAATATTTTTTATTCAACAACCTTAATGCAAGTTTCATCTAATATTTGCTTTAAGTTGTCAATTAAAATTGTGGAAATAGTTACACTCCCATTCCATTTATACTTCTTTTTTGGAACAGTTGTACATAAAAATACTGGTTCTTTTCCTGGGTAAAATTTTAAAATTTTTTCTATTTTTTCGAGTTTTTGTTTATCATTTATATCATCTATCTTTATAAATAATTTTTCCCCTTGTTTATCTACCTGTCTATTATACACCTTTTTAGTGGTTTGTGTAAAAGGAGTTTTGTCATTTATGTCTTTTATTTCTTCAGCAATTATTTTAGCATTGTCTTCTTGTATACTTAATCTCCCTTTAATATAAACTATATTTTCTTCATTTACAATAGCATTATATTGTTTTAATATTTTTGGAAATACAATTATCTCTATAGAACCATATAAATCTTCAATTTCTAAGAAAGCCATTATTTCATTTCTCTTAGTAGTTTGTATTCTTTTTTGAGAAATCATACCACCAATTATTACATTTTGCTGATCCATAGCTAAAAATTTATCTATATCTTCTTTTAGCTCTTTTAATTTTCTAGTATTTATAGATGTTTTTTGATTTAATTCTTCTTCATATTCAGAAAGAGGATGTCCAGTAACATACATTCCTAGAACTTCTTTTTCTAAAGCTAATTTTTCTCTTTCGTCGTATTCTTCTACATTTGGAATAGAATTTATTTCATTTTCAAATTTATTTAATTCTTCACTTTCTCCAAAACTATCAAACAACGAAATTTGTCCGCGGACATTTTTCTTTCTTTCTAAAGATACACTTTCTAGTACTTTTTCATAGCCCATAAGTAAGCTAGCTCTATTGTATCCCATTTCATCAAATCCACCACATTTAATTAAGCTTTCAATTACTCTTTTATTTATGTCTTTATTATCCAATCTTTTGATTAAATTGACAAAATCAGTGAATTCGCCATTTTCTTCTCTTTCTATAACTATATTATTAATTACATTTACACCTACATTTTTTACAGCTGCAAGTCCAAATCTTATATTGTTATCTTCAACAGAGAATTTTGCGAAACTCTTGTTTATATCTGGCTTTAATACTTTTATATTTAAAGCATTGCACTCTCTAATGTACTCAACTACTTTGTCTGTATTTCCCATTACACTAGTAATTAGCGCCGCCATAAATTCAACTGGATAGTAAGCCTTTAAATAAGCTGTTTCATAAGATATAACACCGTACGCGGCGGCATGTGATTTATTAAATGCATATTTAGCAAAGTCAATCATATCATCAAATATTTGATTTGCTATATTTTCATCTACTCCATTTCTTACACAGCCCGCTATTTCTATATTACCATCCTCATCTGTCTTACCATGTATAAAATACTGTCTTTCTTCCTCCATTACGTCCATTTTCTTTTTACCCATGGCTCTTCTAACTAGGTCACTTCGTCCATAGCTGTATCCACCTAGCTCTCTAACGACCTCCATGACTTGCTCTTGGTATATTAGACAACCGTATGTTACCTCCATTATAGGCTTTAGTTTTTCGTGGATATATGTTATTTTATCTGGATTATGTTTATTTTCTATATATGTCGGTATAGAATCCATAGGACCTGGTCTATACAGAGATATTCCTGCCACTATATCTTCAAAATTACTAGGTTTCAGTTGTTTCATGAACGATCTCATTCCTGCACTTTCCAGCTGGAATACTCCCAAGGTATTTCCTGAAGAAAGTAGTTCAAAAACCTTTGGATCGTCGTAGTCCATTTTTGAAAAATCTATTTTAATATTGTGGTTCTTTTCAATTAAATCAAGTGCATCTCTTATAACTGTCAATGTTCTAAGCCCTAAAAAATCCATTTTAAGAAGTCCTAACTCTTCTAAAGTTGTCATTGTAAATTGTGTACTTATTGCGTCCTGATGTTTGTATAGTGGAACATATTCATCAATAGGCTTTTTAGATATAACTACACCTGCTGCATGAGTAGATGCATGTCTCAACATTCCCTCTAATTCTTTTGATATATTTATTATAGTTTTTGTCTCTTGGTCTTGCTCATACATTTCTTTTAAATTAGGATTTGTTTCTAAGGCCTTGTCGATTGTCATTCCTAGTGAGTTAGGAATTTCTTTAGCTATTTTATCTACTTTATTGTAAGGTATATCTAAAACTCTACCCACGTCTCTAATAGCCAATTTTGCTCCCATAGTACCAAATGTAATTATCTGCGCAACATGATCTTCTCCATATTTTCGCTTAACATAATCTATAACTTCTTCTCTTCTTTCATAGCAAAAATCCACATCTATGTCCGGCATGGACACACGCTCTGGATTTAAGAATCTTTCAAATAACAAATTATATTTTATAGGGTCTATATCGGTTATTCTAAGCGTATAAGCAACAATTGAACCTGCCGCACTACCACGTCCTGGTCCAACCATTATGTTGTTTTCTTTTGCAAAATTTATAAAGTCCCATGTTATCAAGAAGTACTCAACATACCCCATTTTATTGATAACACCTAATTCATATTTAAGTCTTTCAAGAATTTCTTCGCTTGGATTTTCGTATCTTTCGTATAGTCCCTTGTAACACAATTCTTCTAAATACTTAGATGTAGTATACCCCTCTGGCACTTCATAATTAGGTAAATGTATTGTATTAAAATCAAATTCTACATTACATCTCTCTGCAATTTCGACAGTATTATCAAGGGCTTCTATGGCATATGGAAATAATTCCTCCATTTCCTCCCTAGATTTTAGATAAAACTCATCTGAACCAAATTTCATTCTTCCTGGATCATTTAAAGTTTTCCCCATTTGAATACATAGTAAAACATCATGTGCTTTAGCATCTGTTTTATCTACGTAATGTATATCATTTGTAGCTACTAGAGGTATATTTAACTCTTTAGATAATTTCACTAAAGATGCATTGACCTCTTTTTGTTCTGGTAGGTTATGATCCTGTAATTCTAAAAAGAAATTACCTTGACCAAATATTTCATTATATGTTATAGCAATTTCCTTGGCTTTTTTATAATTTCTGTTTAATAATGCATTTGAAACATCTCCAGCTAAACAAGCAGATAGACAGATAATACCTTCACTATGCTGTCTTAAAACATCGATATCTACTCTAGGCTTATAATAAAATCCGTCTACATACGATATTGAAACTAATTTTATTAAATTTTGATATCCTGTCATATTTTCTGCAAGTAAAACTAAGTGACCATATCTTTTGTCGAAATTAGGATCTTTATCTCTTAAACTTCTCGATGCTGTATATAGCTCACATCCTATAATAGGTTTTACTCCCGTTTTTTTAGCTTCTTTATAAAAGTCAATTACACCAAACATACTTCCATGATCAGTTATAGCAACTGAACTCATACCTAAATCCTTAGTCCTTTTTATTAGTTTCTTAACTCTAGAAAAACCATCTAATAAGCTATACTCTGTATGCACATGTAAATGCGCAAAATCTGCACTCATATTTTCACCTCCCAATAAAAAACTTATCTATATACTTATATTTTTAGTTTAAC
>NZ_JBJDXL010000133.1:0-6153 GCF_051866655.1 Intestinibacter sp. | reverse complement strand
AGTAAGCATAGTAAGTAAGGTTACTTGACAAGTGTAAGCTTTTGTAGAAGCAACTGCTATTTCTGGACCAGCCCAAGTATATAATGTGTAGTCTGATTCTCTAGCTATTGAAGAACCAACAACGTTAGCTATTGATAAAACTGTAGCTCCTTTTGCTTTAGCTTCTCTTAAAACAGAAAGTGTATCAGCAGTTTCACCAGATTGACTAGCTAATATAACTAGTGTATTTTCATCTATAAATGGATCGCTGTATCTAAATTCTGAAGCTATGTCAGTTACTACAGGAACCTTTAAGAATCTTTGTACTGCATGAGCTCCAACAAGTCCTGCATTATAAGCAGTACCACAAGCTACTATATAGATTTTATTTATTTTGTCTAATTGTTCTTTAGTTATATCTATATCGTCTAATTTGATTTCACCATTTTCATCTAATCTTCTCATTAGAGTATTTTTAGTACCTTCTGGTTGTTCATATATTTCTTTTATCATGAAATGGTCGTATCCGCCTTTAGATGCTGCTTCAACGTCCCAAGTTATTTCGTTTACTTTTTTGTCTACTACTTCTCTGTTTTCGTTTAAAACTTCAACCTTATCTGCTGTTATGTGAACATATTCACCATTTTCTAAGTAGTAAACCTTTCTTGTGTATTTTAATACTGCAGGTATATCAGATGCTATGAAGTTTTCTCCTTCGCCTAATCCAACTATTAATGGACTGTCTTTTCTAACTGCTACTAATTCTTTATCATTATCTGTGCATATAACACCTAATGCATAAGCTCCTCTGAATCTAGCTGTAGCTTTGTAAACTGCATCTAAAAGATCTCCTTGGTAATATTTGCTTATCATATGAGCCGCTACTTCTGTATCTGTTTGAGATTTAAAATTATATCCCTCAGCTTGTAATTCAGCTCTTAATTCTAAGTAGTTTTCTATTATACCATTGTGAACTACTGCTATAGTTTGATCTTCATTAAAATGAGGATGTGCATTTTCGTCTGATGGTACACCATGAGTAGCCCATCTTGTATGACCTATACCTAAATGCCCTTCTATTGGAGATTTTTGTAAATCTTCAGCAAGTACAGCTAATCTACCTTGGAATTTTCTAATTTCTAAGTTATCTTTTCCATTGTTTACTGCTACACCTGCAGAGTCATATCCTCTGTACTCTAATTTTGATAGTCCATCGACTAAAACATCTGTTGCTTGTCTGTTACCTAAGTATCCTACTATTCCACACATAATTTGTGTCCTCCTAAAAAATATTAATTTATATATTTTTAAGATTCGGGTCAATCCACATGGGTTTCCTTTTGTTTAATGAGATTACTCTCATACTTTGTAGAAATCCTTCGATGGTGGCACACCGCAGAGCATCCGCCGATATTTCGATTAACTCTGACCTCGTCAACTTAATTAAAAAATTAAGTTCTGGCGCTTAAGTAAATCCTAGTTTTATTCTAGTATTTACAATTAACTTAAGATATATTCCTATGCTGTCATAAACATAATATTTTTCAGACTTGATATCAATTATTCAGTTGTGAATATAAACATGGGGAATAAAACTGCAATAAAACCGCAGTTTTACACCCTATTTTTATCAATTATTAAAATTTATGCAAATATTATTTAATGACTAGCATATTTACCTATTTAATCTAAAATATATTTTTTATTTTTAATAGTTTTCTTAAGCTAATTTTTCTTTAATAAGATCTGCTAACCCTTGAGCTAACTCTCTTATTTGACCTTCATCTTTACCCTCTAACATAACTCTTACTAATGGTTGTGTACCAGATGGTCTTATTAAGACTCTACCTGTACCATCCATAAGCTTTTCAAGTCTTTCTATCTCAGCTCTTACATCTTCATTTTCCATGTATTTATTTTTTACTTCATTTTTGACTTCCACGTTTATTAAAACTTGTGGGTAAGTTGTCATTAGAGCTGATAACTCTGATAAAGTTTTGCCTTCTTCTTTTACAATTTTAGAAACGATTAATGAACTCAATGTTCCGTCTCCAGTAGTATTATAATCTAGGAAAATCATATGTCCTGATTGTTCTCCTCCTAAATTATATCCATGTTTTTTCATTTCTTCTATTACATATCTATCTCCAACATCTGTAACAGCTAATTTTATACCATATTCCTTAGCTGCGACGTGAAGTCCCATATTACTCATTGTAGTTACTACTAATGTATTGTCAGCTAGTTTATTTTTATTTTTAAGATAAACAGCCCCTAAAACCATTATATGATCTCCATCTACAATTGCGCCTGTCTCATCTACTGCAATTAATCTGTCAGCATCTCCATCGTATGCAAGACCTAAATCAGCTTTATTTTCTACAACGGCTTTTTGAAGTCCTTCTGGATGAGTTGAACCACATTTGTCGTTTATATTTTTACCATTAGGAGTAGTATTTATATCTATTACTTCAGCTCCTAATTCCTTGAAAACCGCTGGTGCAACCTTATAAGATGCTCCATTTGCGCAATCTAATACTACTTTTAATCCAGTTAAATCTGCATTTACTATAGATTTTAAATAATCTACATAGTCACTTGTTGCTGTATGCTTGTGAATTTTTACACCAACTTTTTCACCTATAGGATTATAATCTATTTCTTCTATATTATCAATATATTTTTCTATTTTTAATTCTATTTCATCGTCTAGTTTAAATCCATCTTTGTTGAAGAATTTGATACCATTGTCTTCCATAGGGTTGTGTGATGCTGATATTACAACACCACAGTCAGCTCCATATTTTCTAGTTAAATATGCAACTCCTGGTGTAGGTATTACTCCAACTGTTATTACATCACATCCAACAGACATTAAACCAGCTATTAATGCTGCTTCTAGCATGTCTCCTGATTGTCTTGTATCCTTACCTACAACTACTTTTACTTTATATTCTGTATTAGTTAGAACATATCCTCCTGCTCTACCTAATTTATACGCTAAATCACAAGTAAGCTCTTTATTAGCTACTCCTCTTACTCCATCAGTTCCAAAATACTTTCTCATAAAAAGTCTCCTTCCAAAATGAAAACCTTAATAGTTATTATATCAATAAAATTTAAAAATCTTTCTTACAAATTATTAATATCTATTCTCATATTTAATAAAATTCATATTCTTATATAATAGACATTTCAAGCGATTTTGTTCAAAATCGTAAAATTGTCATAGAATTATTTTAATACTTATAAAGAAAAAAGACAATAGATAAGTTACCTATTGTCTTTTATTTGTTACTTTTTATATTTAATTATCAATTAATATATTTGTTTTTTAACATTTAATCTTATTTCGATGTAACGTAGCTTGGGTCAATAGATATGCTCTTGACCTCTGCATCTCTGTAAACAATCGGATATTGTTTGTTAGAACTAAAGCCTTCCTTTAAATCTATATATAATTTTAAATTATCTTTAGATATTTTTTGTGAATTCTGAGCGTATTTTAAAGTAACTTTTATAGTATTTGGAATATCAAAATTATCAAGTGATATATTTTCATCACTGTTGTTTAGTAAACTAAGTTCATTTCCAGAATATGTAAATGTGTCTACTAAACTGCTTTCACTTGACATATTTATAGTTACACTATCTTTATCACAAGTAACTCCTTCTGGTAGTTGTAATTTTATTTCTTTACTATTTGATTCAAAATCATTGATATCAATAGTATTTGTATTTATAGAGTCTATATTATCTATGTCAGCACTTTTACCTTTTATAGTTATAACATCAGGTGACAAAGTAAAGTCTTGACCTTCAACTAAATCTGAACTTGAATTACTAAATACAGGATTTACCTTAACTTCTTTTTGCTTTAAAAAAGATATTTGTGCACTAACTGTGTCAAACTCTAAATTTACATCGCTTACTTTTTTCTTATTAGAATCCAATGCCTCTAATGTTAGATCTGCTGTGTAAGCACTAGAATATTCCTTATCAGCAGTAAAACTTGCTTGTATATATTTTACAGATTCTATTCTACTTCTAGGACCTGAAATTTTTACTTTTTCATTTTGTAACTTAACAGTATCTATATTATCTGCATATTTTCCAGTTATATTTACTGTTATATCTCTTTCTTCTTCTATTACTTTTTCTAAATTTATAACAATAGTATCTGATTTAAAATCTGTCGTAACCTTGTCACTAGCACTTGCTCTTAGATACAATTGATTTTGCCCCTCTATTGGATGATTTACAGTACCGTAGACATTTATATTTTCTGCGGTTATCTTTTGTAAATCCGATAAATTACCCTTAACATACACAGATGCAACTAACTCCTCATCTGGGTCTACAACTAAATCTAAATCATTTATTTCATTTAAATTAGTTATAGTAATAGGTATATCTTCGTATAACTTTGTATCTTCTGGATCTACAACAGCCATGACATACATCCAAAGTACAATTGCACTTAACAAAGCTATCATTTTTATTTTTAAATTTTTGTTTAATCTTTCTATCATTTAAATATACCACCTTTAAATAAAGTTTTTTCAGTTGAACTTTTTCTCAAATTGTTTTTAAGAATATTTGACATTCTCTCTTTAGCGATATTTCTATATAGCTTACCTGATTTTGCAATTGAAACTTCTCCAGTTTCCTCTGAAACAATCAAAGTCAAACAATCCGAAACCTCACTAATTCCAACACCTGCTCTATGTCTAGTCCCTAAGTCCTTTGTCAAATCTTTACTTTGGCTTAATGGAAGAAAACAAGCCGCAGCCTTTATCTTATAATCTCTGATAACAACTGCTCCATCATGCAGTGGCGTATTTGGTATAAATATATTTATCAATAATTGTCTCGAAACATCTCCGTCTATAGTCGTCCCTGTGTTGATTATATCTGATATCTTAGTTTCTCTTTCCATAATTATAAGAGCCCCTATTTTTTGTCTAGAAAGAGAATATAATGTTTCTACTATTTCTTCTATCATTTTATTAAGCTCTAAATCTTCTTCTTTTTTATTATTTTTTTCAAATAATTTAAAATTAGCTCTACCTATGTACTCAAATCCTGCTCTCAATTCAGGTTGGAATATTATACAGACAGCTATAACCCCTACCTCTATAGCATTTACTAAAATCCAATATAGAGTATGTAACTTAAATAAATCACTTATTTGCGTCGCTAATAGTAAAATTACTATTCCTTTAAAAACTTGCTCTGCTCTAGTATCCTTTATAAACATATATATTTTATAAAAAATATAGGCAACTATTGCTATATCTACAACATCATATATGCTCATTTTTAATATTATACTAATAAAACTATTAAAAAAATTATTTAAATCGGACATCACATCATCCTCCTATTTAATTAGTTTTTTTATATCATATACTTATTTCTATCTTTTAACTTTTCACTTTGTATTATACTATATTAATCTAACTATATACAAATTATACACAATTTTGTAAGAAAAACTTTAAAATAAAATTTATAATTTATATATTAAACACTCAACCAAATAACAACATTATTATATAAGGATTATAATTTGTTTTTAAGCAAAAAAAAAGTTTCACTAATGTGAAACTTTTCCGATTGGTGAGCGCACAGGGATTCGAACCCCGGACACACGCCTTAGAAGGGCGTTGCTCTATCCAGCTGAGCTATGCACCCACATATTTTGGAGCGGGAAACGAGATTCGAACTCGCGACTTCAACCTTGGCAAGGTTGCGCTCTACCACTGAACTATTCCCGCTAATTATGGCGACCTGGAAGGGACTCGAACCCTCGACCTCCAGCGTGACAGGCTGGCATTCTAACCAGCTGAACTACCAGGCCGCATATGGTGGGACCAACAGGGCTCGAACCTGTGACCCCCTGCTTGTAAGGCAGGTGCTCTCCCAGCTGAGCTATGATCCCATTTATTGGTGACTCATAGGGGAATTGAACCCCTGTTACCGCCGTGAAAGGGCGGTGTCTTAACCTCTTGACCAATGAGCCATATTACTGGTTGCGGAGGGAGGACTTGAACCTCCGACCTTCGGGTTATGAGCCCGACGAGCTACCAACTGCTCCACTCCGCGATATTATACTTATATGGTGCCGAAGACCGGAATCGAACCGGTACGAGAGGTTAAGTCTCGCAGGAT
>NZ_JBJDXL010000132.1:0-6161 GCF_051866655.1 Intestinibacter sp. | reverse complement strand
TATCAAAATTCACAGTCGCAATCGACAGAACCTACAAAAAAGAAGGAGCCTCAGTCACAGACTTCATCCCAATAGAAATATGGGGCAAAAAAGCCGAATACTGCGCCACTTACCTAGGCAAAGGCTATCTAGTAGCAATAAACGGAAATCTGCACATAGACAAATTCATAGATAGCACTGGCAACAGCAGAAACTTCGCAAAAGTAGTCGCAAGCTCAGTAGTCAAGCTAAACACTCCAAAATCAGCTCAAGACACAGCAAACACCACAGCAACAGATGCAGCAAACGCCACAGCAACTTGCGATACTACCCCTAGCGAAAACTTAACAGAATGCACAAACGACGACGATCTCCCATTCACCACTAACTCCACAACAAACGCAGCAAAATCACCACAACCAACAGAATCGCCACCGAACAAAATATCTTTCAAAAAATTCATATTCAATAAAATAAATTTGCTAAAATCAAAATTGAAGGCCTTGATTTCAACCTTCAAAACCAAACAAATAAAATAAAGCACTACAAATAAGGAGGAATAAAAATGATAAATAAACCAAAAATAATCGAAAAATGGCAAAAAAGAAACAAATACGGAAGACCAGGGACTCCCCTAACAGCCAAAAAAATCGCAATACACTACACCGGAAGTCCAGACGTCCCCGGCCACAAAACTCTCTCATACTTCAACAACGTCGTCGCAAACGGCCACAAAGTAAACGGCAAATTCGTCTACGCATCTGCCCACTACATAATCGACCTCGATGGCACGATCTACCAGCTGATCCCAACGACCGAAATCTGTTACGCAACCAACAGCGCCAACTCCTACGCCATCGCAGTAGAAGTCGCAACAACAGGCGCGGACAATCACTACACCGATGCAACCTACAAAAGCATGGTCTGGTTATGCGCATGGTTGTGCCAGTACAAAAAACTCGACTGCCAAAAAGACATCATAACTCACACAGACGTAGTCGGCAAAAATTACAAACTATGCCCTATTTACATGGTCAAAAATCCGGACAAAATGCAGCAGTTCAAACAAGACTGCCACAACCTAAAAGAGGGCAAAATCCGCGTAAGCGACATAACAAACTGCACAGCCGAAGGCTCAGTCAAAATACCAAAAATGATAAAAGTCATCCAAAACGTAAACTACAGAACAGAGCCAAATTTCAAAGCAACAAGCATCGCTGGCGAAGCCACACCCGGCCAAATCTTCACAGTCGTAGACCTGATCACAAAGTCCGAAGCAAACATGTACAAACTAAAATCAGGCTTCTATATAACCGCCAGCAAAAAATACGTCGAAGAATTTATTCCTAAAAAGTTCTAGCCAACTCGCTAGAACTTTTAAAATGCTACAAACCTCTAAGCCCCAATTCTCTTCCCAATCCACATCCCAAGCGAAGCTTCCTCCTCTCAGCGCAGTCCCATCTTCCACCCCCATATCCATATCCACAATTCATCCTTTACTCTACACCTAGTAACCGCCCCCCATATGATTATATTTAACAACTTTGTGTTGATGCTCTGCACCACTCTTCCCACTTTTATCCAAATATACATTTCCACACTTATAACCCTTAATCTCCTTTTTTAAGACATCCCTATAAAATTTCATTTCTTCTATCAATTTCACTTTCAAACCCTGAATTATATATTTTTTTATTTGATCCTGCTCAGATCTTACTAAAAAAACTATATCTTAATCACCCAAATCAGCCTTATTTTATTTCCAACGGTTTGACTACTCTATACCTGTATCACAAGGTTGTTAAATATAATTACAATGGTTCAAACTTATTTTATATAGGATAATTTATATTAGATAATTGTATTTCATATAATAAAATTAATACATTAAAAAGTGAAATTTTTCATCAAAAAACTCCAGTCACACATTTGACTGGAGTTTTTTACCGTGAATTTTTAATTACTTGAAGCCTCTTCTCTCAAGCTTTTTACAATGCTTTCATCTAATTCTAATTTCTCTGATATTGTCTTGTCATCAAGTACATCTAAAAGCTTTTTCGCATTTTTAATTTTTTCCATATTTCTTCCTTTTTCAACACCTTGTTCGATACCTTGTTCGATACCTTTCTCAATACCTTGTTTGATACCTTCTTCTATTCCTTGTTTGATGCCCTTTTCAATTCCTCTTTTTTCAACTTCTGGATCATATAATGTTTTTGTCATAATAGTCACCTCTTCCTCTAATCTATCATCATTTAAATAATTTCTATTTAAATATTGGATTAAGTTGTTTACTGCTAATAACATTTTATGAAAATCTTCACCTAAAATTTCATGCTTATCGAATAAATCCTTCGATTCATTTGAAATTCTCTCAGCCAAATCTCTAGCCGTATACGACAATTTTTTTATCATATGTATATCATTTTTAGATTGTGCCTTTTTAAGTTCTTTTCTCAAATTGAACAACTGAAGCGGTATAAGCGGATACATCTTTTTATTTATCAAATCTTCATCCGTAAACTCCCAATATTTCATGACTCCAACACTATATAAAACCACCTTATCATCTGGAAAAACTATATTTAAATCCAGCGAATCCTCGATATTTTTATTTTCCTCAAAGAAAATCACCTTCTGCTTAGGAAAATAAATAGTCTTAATGCCATTTTTTGCATTTAAAATAGAGTTCTCAGCTGCCTTTTTAAATCCATATTCAAACATTCTAATGACCATTGTGCTATCATTTTTCGTCTGAAATTCCAGATGAAAATACGCCTTCTTGCCATTAAAATCACCTATCTCAAAAAATTTATCTCCTATAATTATATCGAAATTTTGTCCTATAAATTCGTTATTAGCAATCGATATACTAACTTCATCTTCTCTGAAATTCTCATCAAAGATTCCGTTCAAAAGGTTTATTAAAACCTTATCTGATGTTGAAAATAGAGATTTCAAAATCTCATCTAAATTAACCTTGTCATTAGCGATTTTCAAATTTCCACCTTCTTTCTTCTATTATAGATTATAAACAGAAGTAAGTAAATTTAAAACTCGCAATTTTTTCCATCGCTTGTAATAATAACGCCAGAAATATTAATCACAAAGTCATTTAACATATTCACAATGACCTTCACCTATCCACCTCAACATTTCACTAAATTAACTATATAACCAATCACACTTTGTTATATAATACTATTATCACAATAATTTTTCTTTCAATAAATAAAGAGGATACAAAATCAAAAAAATAAAAGGGGGAAATTTCAAACATGAAAAAACTTACCAAAAAGTTTGCAGCATTATTTCTGGCATTCGCACTTATCATAAGTATAATGCCTCTAAATGCCTACATCTCTTACGCCGAAACATTAAACTCTAACGAACTAAAAACTGACACAGTAACCTACACTAATCCTGCTTACGAAGGCTTAGACATAAAAACTTACTCACCTAAGCCATACAATTCACCTAGTTTACTAAGTGAAACCGAAACATTTGATACAGTTGAAGAAGCAGGCGAATACCTAAAAGAACAAATGATAGCTAGAAACGGCACTATAACCTTCACTATCAACCAAACATACTCTAGCGAATTATTTAAAGCCATTTTCAACGAAGCCGTAGAAGACAACGGTTATGGCGATTCAAGTGCAGGCGATTACCTATACTGGAACTGGAGCGGCTACAGCGGTAATGCAAACTACACAAGTACTCAAACAACATTAACCTACTATATGGAATATTTAACTACTTATTCACAAGAACAAGCAGTCGACAAAGAAGTAAAAAATGTATTAGACAGCCTAGACGTATACGACAAAGACACATACCAAAAAATATTAGCCGTACACGACTACATAGTCCAAAACATAGATTACGATTACTCACTACAAAATCACTCTGCCTACAACGCAATAATAGACAAAAGCGTCGTTTGCCAAGGATTTTCTACCATAACATGCAAAATGCTAAAAGAGCTAAACATAGGTGTCAGACTAATTACCGGTCCAAACCACGCATGGAACATCGTAAAATTAGGCTCATATTGGTACAACACAGACAACACATGGGATGAAAATACTTCTACCAGCTCTAACATAAGCTACAAGTATTTCCTAAAAGGAAGCACCGATTTTATCAACCACACAAGAGATTCCCAATTTGACACAGCAAGCTTCCACGAAGAATACCCTACAGCAACATCAGCTTACAAATACGATCCATCAGTAACTATTACATTTGACCCAAACGATGGTTCCGACTACTTAATCGAAAAAACTATAAGCAAAGACGAAGCATTAAACTATACACCTACAGCCCCAACAAAAAAAGGCTACACATTTATAGGTTGGTTTGAGGATGTAAACGACATAACTACAGAATATAAATCAGGCTCAAAATACACAGAAAACATCACATACAAAGCAAAATACGCACACGTTGAAATGCTCGGAGCCCAAGTCAAAGCAATAGTAGACGACAAAAGCGGCATCAGATTCGGAACAAAAATTTACGACGACGGCGACAAAATAATCGAAAAAGGTACCCTAATACTACCAGCAAACCGATTATCTGAAGGCGAATCCCTAACTCTAGATACTCCTAACACAGCCAGATCCATAGCAAAGGCACTATACGAGGAGAACAAAGAAGAAAATTACGTAGTCTACCTAGGAACTATAATAAACATACCTAGAGCCCAATTCGCAACACCTATGACAGCAGCATCTTACGTAATTTACCAAGACAAAGCCGGCAACGAATACACAGCCTATGCCCCTTACAAAAACGGCTCAACAAGTGTAAATAATTTATTAGGCATATAAATATACTATCCCCAGTCGATATCCAGCTGGGGATATTTTTATTATAAAACCCATGTATATATACCCCAAATTATATAATCTTTTTATTTCATCCTGCTATCCTTTTCTTAAAGGAGGGATAGCAATGATTCTAAATTTAATAGGACAAATCGATATATATAGATGTTTTAAATAAAAAAATCACATTATAATTAAATTTATGGTAATATAGTCTATATAGAAGAAACCTACTTATGGTAAAATGCTGGAGGAAAAATGAGGAAAAAAATATACGATATTATTGAAATTACAGAAAAAGAATCTAGATTAAGTTTAATTTATGATAAATTTATGATTTTATCTATTATAATAAGCATCATTCCTTTATGTTTTAAAAAATCTAGTTTATTATTTTTTTTAATTGATAAAGTAACTATTAGCATCTTTATTTTTGATTATATACTTCGTTGGTTTACTGCAGATTATAAATTTAAAAACAATAAGCCTATTATAGCATTTTTAAAATATCCATTTACTTTATATGCTATGATAGATTTATTATCTATCTTACCATTTCTTACATCTCTTAATGAAAGTTTTAAATTATTTAAGTTATTTAGAATCAATAAAGCTTTTAGAGCTTTTAAAGCTTTTAGATTATTACGTTATTCTAAAAGTTTTAATTTAATTTTATCTGTTATAAGAAAAGAATATAAATCACTTATGATGGTTGGAATTTTAGCAATAAGTTATATTTTTATATTAGCTTTAATTATTTTTCAAGTTGAGCCACAAAGTTTTGAAACATTTTTTGATGCTATTTATTGGTCTGTAGTAACTTTAACAACTGTTGGTTATGGTGATATATATCCTATAAGTGATATAGGAAGAATAGTTAGTATGATTTCTTCTTTTATGGGTATAGCTATAATATCTTTGCCAACCGGAATTGTTACTGCTGGATATATGAGTGAATTAAATAAAAAAAATAATTAAATTACAGGTGTACCACCTATGTTGTTGTTTCAAACAGAAAAGGAATACCTGCATCCTTTACCAGATAATTCGATTATACAATCACATATGGATGAAAGGTTGACCGCCAAAGTCCATAAAGATGGTCTAATCAATTACAGGAATTGCAAGTATTCCGTCCCAAGCAAATACATAAAACCGATCAAATCTTCACAATCGTAGACCTAATCCCAAGCCTCACCCCAAGCGAAGCTTCCCCTCTCCAAGCGCAGCTACATCCCATCCCCGATGTGATTCCTCCTGATCATCCCATGTAATTGCTCCCATCACCCCGTATGATTATATTTAACAACTTTGTGTTGATGCTTTGACTACAACAACTCAACACATCTA
>NZ_JBJDXL010000131.1:0-27345 GCF_051866655.1 Intestinibacter sp. | reverse complement strand
TCAGTCAAAGTAATTTTTCTACTGCCTCTCTCAACTAGTTTAACTCCTAATTCTTGCTCTAGAGATTTTAGCTGATTACTTAGAGGCGGTTGAGATAAATGTAGCTTTTGTGCTGCTTTAGTTATATTGCCTTCTTCTACTATTGTTATAAAATTTATCAATTGTTTTATGTCCATTTTTTATCCCCCACTAACTGTTCTAATATTTTTATAGCTTATTAATAAATTTATATTTATCTGTAAAAAATAAATAAATCAGCGAAGTCAGATTTTATTTCAAACTATATTAAAAAAGTATATTACCTATATATATTATATATTTTTAATATAGATATAACTATGCTAAAATTTTTATATAAGGACTAAGGAAGGGGACTTTTCAAATATGAATATTTTACTCGACTTATTTTTAACCTTTGCTAGAATTGGAGGGTTAACATTTGGTGGAGGTTATGCGATGCTTCCGATTTTACAAAGGGATGTCGCTGAAACCAAGAAATGGACTACAGAAGAGGAATTAATGGATTATTATGCTATTGGGCAATGTACTCCTGGTATTATATCAGTTAATGTCGCTACCTTTATAGGATATAAGCTAGCAGGTATTCCAGGCGGTGTTATAGCTACTTTAGGTGTAATAACTCCTTCAGTAATAATTATTACACTTATAGCTGCATTTCTTACTAATTTCGCAGATTTACCAATTGTAATTCATGCATTTAACGGTGTAAGAGTATGCGTCTGTGTATTGATTTTAAATGCCATTATTAAGCTTGGAAAAAAATCTATTGTAGATAAGTTGACTGTAGCTATTTTTATAATCGTTTCTGTTCTATCTATAGCTACAAGTTTATCTCCTATAATTTATATTATTATATCTGGAATTATCGGAGCTCTAATCTATAAATTTAGAGGAGGTAAGGAAGAATGCTAGTACTATTTAGATTGTTTTACGAATTTTTTAAAACAGGTCTTTTTGCAATCGGCGGCGGGCTTGCTACAATGCCGTTTTTATACAATATAAGCGAAAGTACAGGATGGTTTACTAAAAGCGAATTAACTAATATGATCGCTATATCAGAATCTACTCCTGGACCTCTAGGTGTTAATATGTCCACCTATGTAGGTTTTTCAGTAGCTGGTGTTCCTGGAGCCTTAATCGCTACTATAGCACTTGTTATGCCTGCACTATTTATAATAGTTATTATTTCTAAGTTTTTAAATAAATTCAAAGAAAATCCATATGTAGAGGCTGTTTTTCATACTATTAGACCGGCTTCAACTGGATTAATTGTAGGAGCTTGTTGGGGTGTAGTAGAAATCACTATGTTTTATCTAGATAAATGGGGAATTGATTCAAAAATCACAGATTTACTTAATTTTAAATCTATTATATTCGCTGTGATACTATTTTTCTTAATAAAATATACAAATAAACATCCAGTTGTCTATATAGCTCTTTCAGCTGTAGTAGGTATACTTTTATCTTTTTAATATAGATATCAAGAATTTTACTTCAAATAAATAATAATTTCCAAAAACAAAAAGAGGCTATACTATAGCCTCTTTTTGTGTTGACGAGAAATTTTTAATTTAACATCATTAATTAAATTTATATATATTTGTAAATTAATGACCTATATTCATTATAGTAACACATTTTGCTACTATATTTAAGTATTTAAGGAAAATAAATTAAATAAATTTATTCTCCTCAAATATCTTTTATATTTTAACATACTTTCATGGTTCTTTTCCACATTATTTTTTAAAAAGTAATTTTTGCAATTTCTACTGAGCGTTTTGCATCCTTTGCATAGTAGTCTGCATCTATTTGTTTAGCATATTCTTCTGTTAAAACTGCGCCTCCAACTATTACCTTTGCGTCTATTCCAGCATCTCTTATAGCTTTTATTGTGTCCTTCATATTTTGTACAGTCGTTGTCATTAGCGCACTTAGACCTATTAATTTAATATTTTGTTCTTTTGCAGTTTCTACTACAGCTTCTATTGGAACATCCTTACCTAGGTCTATTACTTCGTATCCATAATTTTCTAGCATTATTTTTACGATATTTTTACCTATATCGTGTATGTCGCCTTTTACTGTAGCAACTATTATCTTACCTTTTGTGCTACTGCTGTCATTAGTATTGACACTTAGCTTATCTTTTATAATATTTAATGAAACTTTTATTGTTTCTGCTGCTTGTATCATTTGAGGCAAGAATATTTCACCATTGTCGTATTTTACTCCGACTTTATCTAGAGCAGGTATTAGCATATTGTCTAATATATAATTTCCATCGTATTGTTCAAGCAATTTATATGTCATATTTTTAGTTTCATCCTTTAGACCTCTTTCTATAAGTACATCTAAAGAAGTTTCTTCATTTATTTCAACTGCTTTAGCTTGATTGTTTTTTGATTTTGAAACATTCATATATTTTTCTATATATTTTTCGCAGCCTTTATCTATATTGCTTATTACTCTATATGCATACATTGATTCCATCATAACAGATTCTGATGTATTTATTATAGCTAGGTCAAGTCCTGCTCCTAAAGCTAAGTTTAGGAAAGTAGAGTTTAATGCACTTCTATTTGGCACACCGAATGAAATATTAGATACACCTAGTATAGTCTTGCAACCTAAGTTTTCTTTCACCATTCTCATAGCCTTTATAGTTTCCATAGCTTCTTCTTGTTGTGCTGATACAGTAAGTGATAGACAGTCTATAAATATATCTTGTCTTCTTACTCCGTAGCTTTCTGCTCTTTCTACTATTTTTTTAGCTATTTCAAATCTTCCTTCTGCTGTTTTAGGAATTCCATTTTCATCTAGTGTTAGTCCGACTACAGCTGCTCCATATTTTTGAACAATTGGAAGAATAGAATTTAAAGATTCTTCTTTTCCGTTTATAGAGTTTACTATAGTTCTTCCGTTGTAGTATCTAAGACCTTGTTCTAAAGCTTCTACATTAGATGAATCCAGCTGTATAGGTGTGTTTATGATTTCTTGTAGAGTTTTTATAACCTTAGGCATCATAGCTTTTTCGTCTAATTCTGGAAGCCCTACATTCATATTTAATATTTCTGCACCTTCTTCAACTTGATCTAGTCCAAGGCTCACTACATAATCTAAATCTCCACTTATTAAAGCGTCTTGTAGTGGTTTTCTGCCTGTTGGGTTTAATCTTTCACCCATTATTGTTGGACCGTTGATTTCAACAAATTTCGAAGGTGAGCAAACTACACATTCTAAGTTCTTTTCTAATGGCTCTGCTTTTATGTTTTTAACATTGTCAGCTAAAGCTTTTATAAATTCAGGATTTGTTCCGCAGCATCCACCTACTATAGTTGCTCCCATTTTTACAAATTCAGATACACCTTCTAAGAATTGTTCTGCTGTCATTTTATATACAGTTTTTCCATCTTCTATATCAGGAAGCCCTGCATTAGGTTGTACTACTACTGGTACACTAGCTCTTCTTATTATTTTTTCTACCATTGGCTTTAATTGTTCTGGTCCAAGAGAACAGTTAACACCTACAGCATCTGCTCCTAAGCCTTGTAATGTAGCTACCATACTTTCTGGTAGGCATCCTGTGAAGCTTCTTCCATTTTCATCAAAAGTCATAGTAGTAAATACTGGTAAATCAGTATTTTCTTTAGCAGCAAGTAGAGCAGCTTTTATTTCGTATAGATCCATCATAGTTTCTACGATTATTAAATCTGCGCCCGATTTTTGACCTTGTACTACTTGTCTTTTAAATATTTCATAAGCTCTATCAAAGCTAAGTGTACCCATAGGCTCAAGCATTTCACCTATTGGACCTATATCAAGAGCTACGTATTTTTCATTTCCATTATCTACTAAAGAAGCAGCCTTTTTAGCAGCCTTTACTGCTGAATCTACTATTTGCTCTACTTCATATCCTTCTGGTAATTTTAATTCGTTGCATCCAAATGTGCAAGTTGTAGCTACATTTGCACCTGCTTCAAAATATTCTTTATGTATATCAACTAATATCTCTGGATGCTCGTATCCAAATGCTTCAGGATTTTGTCCAGCTTGTAGACCTCTTCCTTGAAGCATAGTTCCCATACCACCATCAATTATTAGCATATTATCCTTTATATATTGTTTTATTTCCACAACCATCAGCCTTTCTTCTAAACTCGCAATTATCTCTGTTAGGACAATTATTACATGTTCGTTTAACCTTTTCTATTTTTTTATTTGTTATACCTATTAAAGCTACTACAGATTTTCTAGGTATCATAATTCCTGTATCTGTGACTGTAACCCCTATTTTTCTCTGTGCATTTAATACATTCAGTATATTCTTATTTGCTCTTATATCTAAATCTCCATAACCTGGACTGTATCTCATAGTTAAAGACTTTTTTTCTTTGGCTACAGTTTGCAAAATACTATCTTGTACCCTATCGCAAACCTCTTCAATAGAAGTTGTAGCACAGGCATCTATTATTACACCCTTAGTAAGGTTTTTATAACTATATTTTCTGATATTTTTTTCGATATTAAATCCAAGTGTTGCACTCATCAAAACGCATTTATCACAATCTTCAAGCAATTCACTCAAATCTTTGCTTTGTAATTTTAATGTTGTGTTTTTAAATTCAATAGTATGAGAAGCTAAATCATTTTTTATATCGTATATTTCATAGACATACTTTATATCAATATTTTCTTTAGTTTCCTTAATACATTCATTTATTTTAAAATCTAAATCATTATCTATATCTTGTCCATTATGTCCTAAATATCTAAGTACCTCAGATTTATCTACCAATATATTAAAAATTTCCTTTTCTTGATTTATTATCATTTTATCGATTATCTCCAGATATATAATATATATTTATTATTTTTTATTATTCCCCATATATATTTAGTGAAAAACCTTTATCTAACACATATTTAGCATATTCTTGAGCTCCGAATAATGATAAATCTCTGTAATTTCCACATTCAACAGCAGTTGCTGCTATCATTTCTTTTGCATTTATAACTTTTACTAAAGCTTTTTCAAGACCTTCTTTAACAGTTTTCGCTTCTACATCACCCCACATAACTAGGTAGAAACCAGTTCTGCATCCCATTGGTGATAAATCTATAATATCATCTAATTCTTCTCTTAAATAAGTTGCCAATAAATGTTCTAGACCATGCATAGCAGCTGTCCCAAAAGCTTCTACATTAGGTTGTAAAAATCTTAAATCAAACTTACTTACTTTATCTCCCATTTTTCCATCTAATACACAGCATTTTCTTACAAAAGGTGCTTTTACTTTATTATGATCTAATTTAAAACTTTCAACTTTTTCCATCTTCCTTATCTCCTCTTCATATATTTTCGTATTTTATAATATAGAAAAACGCCTAAAGACTTTCTTTAGACGCCATAATATCAAAATATATTTCAATTATATATTAATAGCTGTTTTTTGTAAATAATTCGTAAATTTTTAACATTCAAATTACACTATTTTTAAAACTTGATCCACTTCTACCATTTCTGGGTCTTCCATTTTTGGTTTATTCTTTACATACCACTTATATGTTTTCTTTAATCCTTTTTCAATAAGTATATTAGGTGTATAAAGTCCATGATCTATTAATTTATCTATTTCTAATACACAGCTAGTGTTTCTAAATGGAAAATAGCTTCTGTCCTTTACCTTTATTTTATCTGAATTTACATATTTTATTATAGGCTCCTTACCTACAATTTCTCCACATGTTTCTATTAATTTTTTCCAAGTAACAAGCTGTGGTGTAGAAACGTTATATGCTTCTCTTACTATATCGTTTTTTGTCAAGCTATATAAAACCTTTACAAAGTCATCAATATAAATAAATTGGTTTACTACTGGTTCATTTCTATCACTAGGTACTGGAATCGCTTTACCTTCTTTGATTCTATCAAAGAAATACACTTCCCTATATAAATTATTTTCTGGTCCATAAATATGAGTTGGTCTTATTATTATGTAAGGGATATCACTTTCTGTAATATATTTTTCAGCCTCTACTTTTTCTATTCCATACTTACCCCAAGCTGGATTTACTCCTTTTTCTTCATCCTCTGTTATATATTTACCTGTGTTTTTATATACAGCTGCAGAAGATAATACAACGTATTTTTTTAGTGCGTCTCTATTAACAAATTTAATTAACTCTACTATATCTGACTTTAAGAAAGCAGTCATATCATAAATATAAGTATATTCATTGTCTTTAAGTGCATTTTTTAATTCTTCTTCTTTCCTTCTGTTACATGAAAAATGTTTATTTACTCCCTCATAATCAATTTTTCCTGTAGTCAAGACATCTACTTTATGTCCATGTTCTATAAAATACTTAGCAAGTGATTTTCCTATGAAATCACTTCCACCCATAATTAAAACTGACTCCATTTTTTCTTCATTCCTCCTTATGGATAAAAATTTATTAAGTTCAAAAATAATGTCATATTTATAATACCATATATTTCCACAATTTTAATGTATAATAAAAGTTATATAGTATGTTTTTATAAATTTTTTTATATAATATTTATACACTTCAACATTCATTTTTCGATAAAAAACTCAAAAAAAAGTAATAGCTTTTAATACTATTACTTTTGTAATTCATTTATTGAATAAAACCATATTAATGTATAGATTTATATCAATTTTATTATATATAATTATATTCTATAAACTTACATATTTTTTAAAGTACGTTTCAAAAATTCACGAGTACGCTCTTGTACTGGATTATTGAATATTTGTTCTGGAGTACCTTCTTCTGCTATTACTCCTTGATCCATAAATACAACTCTATCAGAAACTTCTCTAGCAAATTCCATTTCGTGAGTAACAACTAGCATTGTAAGTCCACTTTCCGCTAATTCCTTCATAACCTTCAAAACTTCTCCGACCATTTCAGGGTCAAGAGCAGAAGTCGGTTCATCAAATAACATAACATCAGGCTCCATAGAAAGTGCTCTAGCTATAGCAACACGTTGCTTTTGTCCACCTGATAATTGCTTTGGCTTTGCATTTATAAATTTATCCATTCCAACAACCTTTAAATACTTCATAGCTACCTTTTCAGCTTCTTGTTTTGAACGTTTTAGAACTTTAATTTGTCCAACAGTGCAGTTTCCTAATACATCGTGGTTATTAAATAGATTAAATTGTTGGAATACCATTCCTAATTTTGTACGATATTTATATACATCGTGTTTTTCATCTAGTATATTTGTTCCATTGCATATTATTTCTCCCCCACTTGGAGTTTCAAGTAAATTTATACAACGAAGAAGAGTTGATTTTCCTGAACCAGAAGATCCTATTATACAAACAACTTCACCTTTACTAACTGAAAAATTTATATCCTTTAAAACCTCATGTGTTCCAAAAGATTTATTTAAATGTTTTACTTCAATTACATTTTCCATATTTTCTCCTCCACTAACTCGTTTTATGCTTTTTTCAATGCATCTTCAGGTCTTTGAACTTGCATTTGATTTCCTGTCATATTGTAATTTTCAGGACCATCTAGTTTTCTTTCAAGGTAGCGTAATATTCTTGTAACAGTAAATGTCATTACGAAGTATATAATACATGTTACAAAGAATGATTCAAAATATCTGAAGTTGTTTCCTGCAATTGTCTTTGTTGTAAAGTAAAGCTCAGTTACTCCTATAACGTTAAGCACTGATGTATCTTTTATGTTTATTACAAATTCATTACCTGTAGCTGGTAATATATTTCTTATAACTTGAGGTAATACTACATTTATCATAGTTTGAACATGGTTCATACCTATAGCATGTGCTGCTTCAAATTGTCCCTTATCTATAGATATAATTCCTCCACGAACTATCTCAGCCATATATGCACCTGTATTTATAGAAACTATAAATATAGCTGCAAAAGTTCTATCCATATCAATTCCAAAAGCTAAATCAGACCCGTAGTAAATAACCATCGCTTGAACAATCATTGGTGTTCCACGGAAAAATTCAACATATGCATTTAAAATAGCATTTACTACTGTTAAAACAATTTTTTTAGCGCCTTTTTCACCTTTTGGTATAGTTCTTATAACTCCTATTAATAAACCTATTACAGAACCTATTACAGTCCCTATTAATGATATAAATAATGTCATCTCAGCACCGTTTAAAAAACCCTTCCAGTTTTGAGACACGATTTGTACAATCCACTCCGAACTCATATTTATCCCCCTTACACCTAAAGACCGACTGTATCTCTACAACCGGTCTTTAGCTATTTTTTTAATATTATTATTCTGCTGCTGGTTGATTAGCTATTGCATCATCCATTAATTTTAAACGTTCATCTTCTGATATACCTTTTAGGATTTCGTTTATTTTATCTTTTAATTCGCTATCTTTAGCAAGACCTACAGCTATAGCTGTATCTTCAGCAGATGTTTCAAATCCTTCGCCTTCTTCAAATTCTACCATTGCAAAATTATCATTTGCAGCTGTAGCACTTACACCTTCAGGACGTTCAGAAACATATCCATCTATTTTACCTGATTCTAAGGCAACTCTCATTGCTGGGAAGTTATCCATAGCAGTATCTTTATTAACTCCATCTATTTGATCTATTACAGTATAGTGGAAAGTATTTAATTGACCTGTTATAGTAGCACCTTTAAAATCACTTAATTTAGTTGCTTTTTCATAGTCTCCACCTTTTTTAACAACCATTACTAAATCAGAAGTATAATATACATCTGTAAAGTCTATAGTTTTCTTACGTTCAGCTGTTGGTGACATACCAGCGATTATAGCGTCTATTTTACCTGATTGTACAGCTGGAACTAATCCATCCCATTCAGTTTTAACTATTACTAATTTTTTACCTAAGCCATCTGCTATTTTTTGAGCTATTTGAACATCATATCCACCTGCATATTCGTCATTTCCTTCGACTTTTACTGCTCCATTTGAGTCATCAGATTGAGTCCAGTTAAATGGTGCATATCCACATTCCATACCAACTCTAAATTCTCCACCTTCAGCGTCTGATCCACTTGATGATTTAGATGATGAACCGCATCCTGTTAAGATCATAGCTAAAGACATCACCATTACTAATAATAACGATATTCTTTTTTTCATAAAAACTTCTCCCCCTTTTATTTTATAAATCTCCTATATGAATTTATTTATATCAAAGAAATATCTCCCTAATTTTTACATTATTTCTTTACATAAAGTTAATAGTAAATACTCAGGAAATAAAATCTTTTGATAATCTATTTAATGATAGACTTAACCCTATTATACACATTAAAATTACTAAAATTCTAGCATTATATGGAATTTTTTTCAATATTATTACCCAATTTTTTAAAACTTTAGTTTTTATATATATGAATTTTATCTATTATTTTTATTTAATTGTTCTTTTTTTTAATTTAAATATATAATTACTACATTTTTTTTAGAAATAAAAAAGAGCTGTAAAATCAATTAAAATTTTACAACTCTTCTAAAAAATTATTTATTTACTTTTTTAATCTCAATTATTAAGCTTTCTTTTTGCTCATTATCATATATATTGGTAATCCTATTAATGTTATAACTATACCTGCTAATGCTATCATTCTAGGACCAGAACCAGCCATGAATAATTGGTTTACTAATACAAATCCACCACCAAGTATAGCTATTGCTGGAACTATTGGATATAGTGGCACTTTATAAACTCTTTCTACATCTGGTTTAGTTTTTCTAAGTATTATAACTGCTATGAATGTCATAACATAGAATACCCATCCAGTGAAAGTAGCTAAGTCAGTTAATAAGTTGAATTGTCCTGTTAATGCATATATACATGCTAAGAATGCTACTAATATAACTCCGTTTCCTGGAACATCAGATTTATTTAATTTTCCAAAGAATTTATGTCCTGGTATTGTTCCTTGAACACCTAATGTATATACAACTCTAGATCCTGCTAATAAGAATCCATTTAATGCACCAAATACTGATATTAATATACCTAATGCTATTATTTTACCACCAACTGAACCAAATATAACTTCTGCAACTGCAACTGCTGGTGATGAGAATTGTGCTAATTGATCAGCTGGTAATACCCATAAGTAAGCAACGTTTACTAATACGTATATAGCCATGATTATTAATATACCTCCAGCAAAAGCCTTAGGTAAATCTTTACCTGGGTCTTTCATTTCACCAACTATTGGTGTAACATTTATCCATCCTTCATAAGCAAATAATATTGATATTAATACAGAACCTAAAACTGTTCCTGTACTTAATCCTTCTCCTACCATAGGAGTTAATATTGGATTAGTACCACTACCTTTTACAAATGCGAATATTGCTATTAATATAAGTGGTATTACTTTACCTACTGTTGCTAGATTTTGAACTAAACCTGCTGCTTTTGAACCTACATTGTTTATAATTGCTACTACTATAATATCTACTATTGCTATTCCTACTGCCCAACCTGGGTGTCCTAATAATTCTGATAATTGGTTACCAAAGGCTACTGCTAATGCTGCTGCTGTACCTGGGAAAAATAACACTGATTGCATCCAACCTGCTAAATACCCTACTTTTTCACCAAAAACTTCTTCAAGATATACCATCATACCACCAGTTTTTGGTATAACAACTGCGATTTCTGCAACTGTAAGACCAGCACATAAAGTTATTAAACCACCTATAACCCAAGAAATAATACCTATACCAGGTGCTCCACCTGTTGCTGTATAAATTGCTTGTGGTTTAAAGAATACCCCTGATCCTATAACGCATCCTACAACCATACTTAGTGCGACTGCTGCGCCCATTGTTTTTTGCATTTCTTTACCTTCCATTAATTTGCCCCCTCTTCATTTAATTTTATTTAAATTTATTTTTCAATAAAATTTAATCATTATTCTGAAAATTCATTATATTTAAACAACTCCTATAATAAAAAAAGATATGTGACATTATTCACATATCTCTGTCTTTCTAGTTAAAATACATCTCTTATATTAACTAATATATATCCAGAGGTCTATCAATTTATGATCTTTTTACCTGAAAGTTTCTTGCTAAAATTGTGAGCTTTAACAATTGCCTCATCGGTGTTTCTAAAATTATACTTTAGAAATCTCTCTCATAAATGTCATCTAGATTTTATTATTTTTTGAATGCCTTTTCTTATATATAATTATATAAATTTTATTTAATTAAATCAATATTTTTTTATGTTAAAATTTTTACAATATTTATTTTTTAAAAAATATTGTTGACAAAACAAAATATATCTTTATAAAATAAACTTTATACTTTTCTATTTTTTGGAGGTGATTTTATAAACATTTATGTTTTTTTCATATTAATATTAATTATTTTATTTCTAGTAAAACCTGTTAAAGAAAATATTTTAACACTTTCATTTTTACCTTCTTCATTAAACATGTTTAATGGGAATCCAGATTCAAGTACAATTAAGCCCAAAAGTATTGAAATTTCTATAAACTACCTTTTTGCGGCCTTGATAAATTTAATAGATTTTTTATTATTATTTATAAGTTGGATTCCATTTATTAAAAAAATTCTAGATTTTATATATAGAAATCCAGATACTATTGAAAAACATATATCTTTCTTATTCGGCGGAACGAAAGGCCATAGAAATTTTATTACACATTCGATTTTTAACCCAATTTTTTTAATATACATATTTATAAGTAATAAAATTTGTGTACTTTTTTCAGATACAGTTTTAAATATTGTGTTTCGCCCAATATTTTTTTTAATAGGACTATGTTTTACATGTCATTTGTTATCTGATACTATGCCAAAACATTGGAAGGGTTTTGCTAATATAAAAATATATTTGTTCACTAACCTTTTTACGTTTTCACCTGTTATATCAAAAGCGTGGCTTTATATAGGTTCATTTTTATCATTTATATTATTATGCAAAATGATTGTCTTTATATAACCCATGAATGAGCATTTTATTTCCTTTTTTTGTGTGGTGTTTTTTTCATAAAAAAGTAATATTATATTAATAATGACTTTTATAAATTTAAAATTTTACATTTACAAAAGAAAGGATTTATACAAATGGAAAACAATAAGTTACAAAAGAATTTAGGGCTTGCCGCGGCATTATCGACTGTAATCGGTATGGTAATTGGTGGTGGAGTATTTTTTAAGCCACAAGCCGTATATGAGCTTACAAATGGTGGTCCTGGACTTGGCATAATTGCTTGGGTCATCGCTGGTATTATGACTATCACTGCTGGACTTACTGCAGCGGAAATATCTGCTGCCATTCCTAAAACTGGTGGTATGATGGTCTATATCGAAGAAATCTACGATAAAAGACTAGGTTTCTTAACTGGTTGGATGCAATCAGTATTATTTTTCCCAGCTACTATAGCAGCCATATCTGTTATGTTTGGTAAACAAAGTGCTATATTACTTGGAAATGAAAATTTAGTACTTCCTATGACTATAGGAGTAATCGCATTTATAGCATTTATAAATACTTTAGGATCTAAAACTAGTGGATCTATACAAACAATTTCTACTATAGCAAAATTAATACCTTTAATTTTAATCATGATTTTTGGTTTTATAAAAGGTAATGGAAATAATCCAATATTAACACCTATGGTAGGAGATGGAGTATCTGGTGCAAGTGTATTTGGTTCTCTGTTAATAGCAATATTATTTGCATACGATGGTTGGATAAATGTAGGTGCCCTTGCTGGAGAAATGAAAAACCCTGCAAAAGACTTACCTAAAGCAATCGTTGGAGGTTTATCTCTAGTTATGGCAGTATATATAGTTATAAATATCGCTTATCTATGGGTATTACCAGCAAGTGAACTTGCTACTTATTCTTCTCCAGCTTCAGCAGTTGCAGAAGCTATATTTGGACCTATGGGAGGTAAATTTATAACAATAGGTATATTAATATCAGTGTTTGGATGCATAAATGGTTATGTACTTACAGGTTCTAGAATTCTATACACTTTAGGAACTCAAAAAACTATACCATACAGCAAATATATAAGTAAATTAAATAATAACAATGTTCCTGCAAACGCAGTTATAATTATGTGTATTTTAGGTGCATTATACGCTACTTCTGGACAATTTAATTTATTAAGTGATTTATCTATGTTCGCTGTTTGGTCATTCTATGTTTTAACTTTCTTAGGTGTATTTAAATTAAGAAAAGAAAGACCAGATCTTCATAGACCTTACAAAGTTCCTCTATATCCAGTTATACCTATGATAGCTATAGCAGGTGGATTATTTGTAGTTATTAACCAATTATTATTCTCTGGTTTCCAAAATACTATCATATCATTCGGAGGTATACTTATAACTTTAGTCGGGCTTCCTATATATGATAGCATGCAAAAACGTGCAAAAAAACATGAAGGCGACGATTTAGATAAAATTGCATAAATATCCTTCATCTAACATTTTAAAATTAATTATAAATTAACATAAAAAATTGCCACAAAATAAACTCAATCTATTTTGTGGCAATTTTTATTTTCAACCTAACAAGCAGTTTCTTCAAAATCCTGCAATTGTTCATCGTCATTATTACTTAATTTTTTCTCTTTGTATTTAGTTATCATGTCAATTAATTTATCAACTAAAAGCCCATTTGCAATTACTGCGACTAATGAAAAGAAACCTTTATTCAATCCAAAAGTAAAAGCCCCAGCGACAACTACGAATAAATCGACAATTAATAAAGCTATCCCTATATTAAAGCTAGTGTACTTATTAAGTATTTTAGCTAAAATATCAGTTCCTCCTGTAGATGCATTTATTGAAAATGCTATTGCAAGCCCTGATGCTATTATTAAAGTCCCATATAAAACAGCCAATGTCAAATTAGTTGTAAGCGCATAACTATGCATAACCTTCTCCATAAAATCCATTACAAAGGATAATGCAAAGCTGGCGTATATAGTCTTCAATCCAAAATCTCCTCCAACTAAAATGAAGGAAATAACAAATAATACTAAATTTCCTAAAAATACTAGTGTTCCAACTGATAAAAATGGAATATAGTGATTTATCACTAGTGATAATCCACTCAACCCACCTCCTGCGATGTCGTTAGGTGCGTAGAAATATTGAAGTCCGAATGCTACCAGTACGACACCGATTGTTACTATCAAATACTCTTTGATGCATTTTATAATGTCATATTTCCTCATGATGTTATTCTCCTCTTTATTTATTTGTATTAAATTTTATTTAAAATATAATTTATTTATATATTATATAATATCAAATTTAGTTGTTTTTTTAAATAACTTTATTTTCATCAATTGGAATTATATACTTCTAACAGAATATATTTTTTATTGTATTTTTTCTTTTAAATACAATAAAACCTCTGACTCAGTCATATCTATATATGTTTCTAGTATACCTTTTTTAATAACATCTAAATATCTTTCAGAAGGTTCTCTTATCGCTTCAATATCAAAATCAGTAAATGTAACTATATCTTTGCCGTCGTATTTACTTAAGCTTAATTGATTTTGATACCACCCTCCCTCTTGATATTTAATTTTCTCAAACTGTTCTTTTGTTATGAGATACATTTTACCTAAAGTTTTTTCATTTTGATCTTCTTTAGCGTCTATAAATGCTACACCTTTTTCGTCCCACCATGATGATTCTTGCGCAAAATACATTCTGTGGTTGATTGCTATTGGTTTTGATTCAATAGGAGCAGTTTTGTCTGTACATTTATTTATATATCTCATAAATCTTTCATAGTTTATATTAGATCCGTAACTAGCATACCATATATGTTCTGAATATTTATTGTTAGCCTTCCATTTTAAGATTCTTTTATTTTCGTCTACATTATAGTTATATACATAGATTAGAGCTAGATGTTTATTACCATTTGAATCAGTTACAATTGTAAATTCTCTAGTGTATAAATCTCCATTGTCCTCTAGTTGATCAACATATTTTAAATCCTTCTTAGAAATTAGATACAACTCTCCTGAAACATCGCCTTCTAAACTGTGCTTAACAGCAGGATATCCATCTCCAGTATCATAAAGCGTATATCCTGACGCAACTGCATCACCTACTACACATGAATTCTTTATGAAATAATGGTTACTTTCGTTCTTCATAAGAGTTCCATATACAAATAACTTTAATTGATAGTTATCTGATTGTTTCAATAAGCTTTTAAACTCTAATTTGTAATCCTTACCCCATTGTCCTTCAGTTAAATTACTATTTACGGCACTTTCTATATATTCAAATACTCTATTTATCATCTTTGAAAAAGATCTACAAAAATCGTAATTCAATGATAAGAATTCTAGTAATCCTACTTTTATAAATAAATTCAATACTTCTATTTTTACATCTATACTTTCATATCCATGTCCAGATAGATTTGTTTTCACACAAGCATCTAACCCTAATTTCAATGTTTCTTCAAACCCTAAAACTTTTTCGTCTATATTCATTAAATACCCTAGCATCATGATCATAGTTGCGTAATATGTTGGATAGTATATAAAATCTACTCTAGCATCTGATGGCATATGTTCATCATCAATTATACGCCAAAATCCTTTTAAATCACTTTTATCTTTAACTTGTTCATTTATAAGTGAAACACATATTTCTTCTATCTCTGGTCTTGTCTTTTTCCCGTCTATTATAGATTGTAATAAATCTCTTACTTCTGATTTTATTTTTAAAGCTTCTTCCACATTAGTATTTTTCTTAATAATCATCATACTATCGCCCCCCGACATATTGAAATAATCTTTTTAACATCGATGTTTTTTACATATTTTAAAATATGTTACATATGAATCATATCAAATTTTAAATTTTTTCTCTACGAAACCCAGTTTCAGTATTTCAAATGTAGTTATAATCGATAATATTTTATAATTATACAATAATTATTATTTCTTTTTATATTCAATAGATATAATTTTATTTCTATTTATTTTACAATTTTCTTTACTTAAATTTATACCTTCTATTGTATATCTATCTATCTGTTCAATTCTATCAAAATCTTTTTTGATTTGTTTTCCATAATCATCCTTATATTCAATAGTACAAGGTTTTCTATTTTTTAAAACATCTAAATATATATCTTCAGAAAAATCTTCTTCTATTTTAAATATAGGTTTACTATTTTGTATTTCTAACTCTGCTGTTTCTGAAATTCTATTATACCATTCTTTATCTAAATTCAATTCATCAACACGCTCATTCAATATAGTACTTTTGGCATCATCAGATAATTGCATCCAAATAGATATAGCCGTTTCTTCAGCATACTCTTTATATTCACTATCTTTACCAGATTCACTAAATTCTTTAGAAACATATGATAAACCATTTAACATTGCTATAATCTGAGTTAAGTTTTCAACTAAAAACAATGGATGAGCCTTTGATTTCATTTTTACGTTTTCCCTGTATCTACTCTCATATTGAACTTTTAATTTTCTATTTAAAAATGTCATATCCCCTTTTTTCAAAATAGCTAAATCTTCTTGTATCATTCTATCACTTACAAAAAACTCTCGAGCTATTTTATGTAAATTAAAATTACTATGCATTTTTTTAGCAATTAATATTCTTCTTTCTAAAGCAGAATAATATGGTGGTATTGGTTTTATTCTTTTCGACACATGTTGATTATAAAAATAAATTTTATTCATAAATTTTATATATTCAGAATATACAAGACGAAATTTTTCTTTGCTATTTTTCTCTTTAATAATAACATCTATTATATCTTCTCTTATTTGTTTAGCATTAGTATATTTAATTTTTAAATCTAAAATCTCATCTTCAAAGCCTTTAAATAATATTTCATTCATTTCCTTTTCACTAATTGGTTCATCCTTAAATACTTCCTTTTCCAACGCATACTTTATAAAATTTTTAATAGTTTTTCTAAACGTATCATCTTTTGAATACATAAAAACTCTCCCCTCACAAATACAAAAGGAGATGGCACTCATTTGCGTCATCTCCTTTAAATGTTCTATTAAATTATTTTCTCTAAAAAACTATATTAAATTTTCCTTAGCATATGCTAATCTCTTTAAGCAAAGGTCTTTACCTAAGATAGCCATTATTTGTCCTAAATCAGCACCATGCATTTGTCCTGTTAGAGGTATTCTAGCTCCCATGTATAGGTTTTTACCTTTGATTTTATATTCTTTTTGGATAGATTTTAATATAACTTTTACAGCTTCTTCATCTAAAACATCTACTGCAGCTATTTTTTCTTCTAAAGCATTTACTAAAGTAGGTATATGTTCCATTTTTAAGAATTCTGCACCTTCTTCAGTTTCTACAGTAACTGTATCTCCAAAGAATATTGATATATGATCAGTTATTTCTTTTACATAGTGTAATTTTTCTTTTAATACTGATACTATTGATTTTAAGAAGTCGTATTTTTCTTCTGCTTCTTCAGCAGTTACATATCCAGCTTCAACGATGAATGGTATAGCTAATTTAGTTAATACATCATCATCTCCGTCTTTCATGTAGTGTTGGTTAACCCAGTTTAATTTTTCTGTGTCAAATACTCCACCACTCTTAGAAACTCTTTCTATAGAGAAGGCTTGTTCTAATTCTTCCATAGAGAATATTTCTTTGTTTTCTTCTGGAGACCAACCAACTAATGCTACATAGTTAACTAAGCCTTCTGGTAAGTATCCTTTTTTCTTGAAGTCTTCTACTGCAACGTCACCTTGTCTCTTACTTAATTTTTTCTTTTCTTTATTAAGTATGTTTGGTAAGTGAACGAATTTTGGAGCTTCCCATCCAAATGCTTCGTATAAATAAACGTGTTTTGGAGTTGAAGAAACCCATTCTTCCCCTCTTATTACGTGAGTTATTTTCATTAGGTGGTCGTCAACTACAACTGCAAAGTGGTAAGTTGGGAAACCATCAGTTTTTATTAATACTTGATCGTCTAAGTCGTTAGTATTGAATTCAGTTTCTCCTCTAACTAAGTCAGTGAATTTTATAACGTGGTTTTCTGGTAATTTTAATCTTATTACATATGGTTCACCAGCAGCTATTTTAGCTTCTACTTCTTCCTTAGTTAAATCTCTACAGTGACCATCGTATCTTGGAGTTTCTCCAGCTTCTTTTTGTTTTTCTCTTACTTCGTCTAATCTTTCTTTTGTACAGAAGCAGTAGTATGCTTTTCCACTGTCTAATAATTCTTGGATGTATTTTTTGTAGATGTCTAATCTTTCTGATTGGATGTATGGTCCATATTCACCGTTTTGAACTACTTTTCCATTTTCATCTAGCATAACACCTTCATCATGGTTAACGCCAGCCCATTTCATAGCGTTTAACATGTTTTCTATAGCGCCATCTACTAATCTAGTTCTATCTGTATCTTCTACTCTTAATATATATTTTCCGCCCATTTTTTTAGCAAATAGATAGTTGTATAATGCAGTTCTTAAACTACCTATATGAACAAATCCCGTTGGACTCGGAGCAAATCTTACTCTTACTTCACTCATTGTTTACCTCCTATGTTTGGTTAATAATGTTCTATTATACAATATATTCTCCTATATTGTATATTTACAAATTATTCTATCCTAATTTTACGTTATTTTTTACGAATTCAGCTTTTACTCTGTCTAATACATCTTCAACAGCTATTATTTCTTTATCAGCTTCACTTCTTAATTTGAATTCAACTTTTCCATCAACTATATCTTTACCAACTGTAATTCTCATTGGTATACCTAATAAGTCAGAATCCTTGAATTTGAATCCAGCTCTTTCATTTCTATCGTCTAGTAATACTTCTACACCTGCTGCTTGTAATTCTTCATAGATTTTTTCAGCATTTTGAAGGTGTTCTTCTTTTTTAACGTTAACTGGAACAACTACTACATGATATGGAGCGATTGCTAATGGCCATATTATACCATTTTCGTCGTGGTGTTGTTCTATTACAGCTGCAACAGTTCTTTCAACACCTATTCCGTAGCATCCCATTATGATTGGTTGAGATTTACCGTTTTTATCTAGGAAAGTAGCTCCCATAGATTCAGAGTATTTAGTTCCTAATTTGAATATATGACCAACTTCAACACCTCTCATTATTTCAAGTGGTGCACCACATTTTGGACATCTATCTCCTTCTTGAACACTTCTGAAGTCTCCTACTACACCATCGAAATCTCTTCCGAAGTTAGCATTTTGTATATGGTAGTCAGTTTTGTTAGCTCCTATTATAAGGTTTCTTTGATCTACAACTTCTTGATCTATGAATAAGTAGTCAGCTTTTATTCCTATTGGTCCTGCAAATCCTACTTCTGCTCCAGTAACTGCTTTTACCATTTCTTCGTCTGCCATTTCGAATTCAACAACTCCACCTACAGCATTTGCAACTTTAGTTTCGTTAGCATCTCTATCTCCTCTAACTACTACTGCTACTGATTTTCCATCTGCATTGTATATTAATGTTTTTGCAAATTTTCCAGCTTCCATTTTGAAGAATTCTTCTAAGTCTTCTATAGTATGAACGTTTGGAGTTGAAACTTCGCTCATTTCTTTCATTTCTTCAGTTGAAGGCTCGTGGTTAACTGAAGTTGCTTTTTCTATATTTGCAGCGTAATCACATCCACTACAGAATACTATTTCATCTTCACCAACTTCTGATTTAACCATGAATTCTGCAGATGCAGAACCACCCATAGCACCTGAGTCTGCTTGAACTGGGCTGTTTTCTAGATCGCATCTTGCAAATATTTTAGTATATGCATCAAACATATCGTTGTATGATTTATCTAATCCTTCTAAATCAGCATCGAAGCTGTAAGCATCCTTCATTGTGAAGTTTCTAGTTCTCATAACACCAAATCTTGGTCTTCTTTCATCTCTAAATTTAGTTTCGATTTGATATAAGTTAAGTGGAAGTTGTTTGTATGAAGTTATTTCATTTCTAACTATATGTGTGAAAGTTTCTTCATGTGTTGGTCCAAGACAGTAATCTCTACCGTTTCTGTCTTTTAATCTGAACATTTCAGGACCCATAGCATCCCATCTTCCTGATTCTTGCCATAATTCAGCAGGAACTAATAATGCACATGATATTTCTTGTGCTCCTTTTGCGTTCATTTCTTCTCTTATTATATCTTCTACTTTTCTGAATACTCTTATCCCCATTGGTAATTGGTTGTAAATTCCTGATGCCATTTTTCTTATCATACCTGCTCTAAGCATTAATTGATGACTTGTAATTTCTGCATCAGATGGTACTTCTTTTAATGTTGGCATTAACATTTTTGACATTCTCATTTTAATCTATTCCTCCTTAAAATTTTTCTGTATTAAAAAAACCTTTCATCTCTTCCAAAAGAGACGAAAGGTTATATATTCCGCGGTACCACTCTAATTAGCTATAAAAGCTCTCTCAAAGGATGTAACGGTCCTACCCGTAAAAACTTTTTAACGTTTTTATGCTAAAAGACTGGTTCAAAAACATCATCATAGAAACTCTCACCAACGTTTCCTCTCTGTAAAGACTCAAGATTTTTACTATTTCTTAATCATTGCGTTTATTTTATTTCAATTATTTTCATAATCTATTTTATAATATATTATTTATTATTCGTTGTCAACTTTTATTAATGAACAAATTGCTTGTGATGATATACCTTCTTTGTTTCCCGTGAAACCAAGTCCCTCTTCTGTAGTCGCCTTTACATTCACAGAATCTATGTCTACACCGACAGCTTTTGAAATATTTTCTCTCATTTTTAAAATATGTGGAGCCATCTTAGGTGCTTGTGCAATTATTATGCTGTCTATATTATTTACTTTATAACCTTTACTTATTATTAAATTATTTACAAATTCTAATAATTTTATACTATCTGCACCCTTATATTTTGGATCTGTATCCGGGAAATGTTTACCAATATCTCCTAGGGCTAATGCTCCAAGCATAGCATCCATTATTGCATGAACTAAAACATCTGCATCTGAATGCCCTAAAAGACCTTTTTCGTGGGCAATTTCTACCCCACCTAATATTAATTTTCTACCTTCAACTAATTTGTGAACATCGTATCCTATACCAACTCTCATATTTATCTCCTTATATTACTCAATCTATTAAAATACTGCTTTTATTATATCAATATATTTTCTATACTCCGTATTTACAATTTCCATAATATTTTTCTCAGAGAACAATTCTCCTATAAGCTTATCCAATATGACTTGCTTATCATTATTTTTGTATTTAATAATAAATGATTTAACTCTCCATTTATTAACACTTATTTCCATAATCGAATCGTCTTCACCGTCTATGTAAATATCAAATTTCGGAGTTTTCTCAAATATCCATTTATCTTTACTGTAAATTTGTTCTGCATTTTGATTAATTTTTTCTAAATCTTCATTATCCAAAACTATTTGATTAGGATCTTCCACATTTAAAATCACATATTTTTTAATTTTTTCTATAAATTCTTCTACATCCATATCTATATATTGATTCAAATTAGTTACTTCACTTCTAACAGATTTAGTTGCATTAGATATAGCCTTTTTATTTGTATTCAAATACTCACTCAAATTATTTAAATTAGAACTAAAAAGCAACGTACCATGGTAAAGACATTTGTTTCCTCTTATACATTGAGCCGAGCCGGAAATTTTCTTTCCATCGACTAACAGGTCTTTCCTATCACTATACGTTGCTTTTACACCAAAATAACCGAGCATCTCTTGCATAAATTTAGTGTATTTAATAAAGTCTATTTTATCTAATTTTATATTCTTTTGAATAAATGTCATATTGACATTTCCTAAGTCGTGATAAACAGTACCTCCACCAGATATTCGTCTGAGCAAAGGTATTTTTCTATCATTTATCAAGCTATGTGCTATCTCAACATATGGATTTTGATTTTTTCCTAAAAAAATAGATTTCTCATTTCTCCATACAATAATTATGTCATCGCTAAATTTGTCATTTGAAAACAAATACTCTTCAAGCGCAATATTAAAATACGGGTTTTTACAGTCATTTACTAAATATAACATTTAGCTACCCTTTCTATCCTATTATCTTATCCAATTTTTTTCATTCTTTTTCCCATTTTTGACTTTTTTCTTAAGTTCAAAATTTGTTCTGCTACATTTATGTCTTCTGGATTAGTAATCTTTATATTTTCATAAGAACCTAAAACCATTGTCACCTCTTGACCTAAAAATTCAACTAGCATTGAATCATCTGTTCCATAAAAATTCTTGCTATATGCATTTTCATATGCTCTAAGTATTAAGTCCTTATCAAAAGTTTGTGGAGTTTGAGCAGACCATAGAGTTTCTCTGGCAGGTGTGCTTTTTACTACTCCATTTTCGATAACCTTTATAGTATCTCTAACTGGAACACCTACTACTGCTGCTTTTTTCTCTTTAGCAACCTCTATTGTTTCATTTATTATAGCATGGCTTACAAACGGTCTAGCTCCATCGTGAATCAACACTATATCACTATTTGGATCTAATTCCTTTAATCCATTGTAAATTGAATCCTGTCTTTCTTTTCCTCCATAAGCTATCTTTATATCTCTAAAATCGTATTTGTCTAATATTTCGTGTTCAAAGAAATATTCTTCTTCTTCTCTTATACAGACAATTATTTCATCTATATTTTCATTACTATAGAAAACATCTATAGTATGAGCTATCATTTCCTTCTCGTCTAATTTTATATATTGTTTATTTATGTCTAGATTCATTCGTCTTCCGCTTCCAGCAGCTACAATAACAACACTATTCATAATTTCACCTCTTGAATTCATATAACCTTATTTAACATCAACTAATCTAAACTTTCTCAATATAAAAGGACCTTTTTTAACTAAAGGTCTTACTTATTTTCTGTCTTATATTTATTCCTTATTCATTATAGTTAAAATAAAATTTTTTTTCAAATTAATTATATTCCTAAATTCAATAGAAAATTGAGATTAAAATTGGTATTGCTATTGATCAGTTTGAAATAGGAATATCATTCTTATTGAGTTTTATTTTATAAAACTTTTTAATTTTTTATTAATCTAATAATATATCTATTTTTTTAATATGTCAATGGATATTTATTGTTTTTCAATAAATATTTATTGTTTTCGAATATTAAACGCTTATATTTTAATTTTTTTAGAAGGCAAACGTTTGCTATTATATGCTTGATTTTCACAAAAATAAAAGAAGTAGATAAATATAAAATTGCTTCTCTACTTCTTTGTTAAATTTTTTTAACTATTTTTTAGGTGTATGTATTGAATTGTTATCTACATCTGCTAATGCTTCTTTTAATACTTCAGATATAGTTGGATGTGCAAATATTATATCTGCTGCTTCATCCACCGGTACCTCTAACGATTTTAATATTGCAGCTTCATTTACAATCTCTGTAGCTTTTTTACCTATTATGTGAACACCAAGTATTTCTCCGTATTTTTCATCTGATATTACTTTTACAAATCCATCCGTTGCACTTTCTGTCAATGCCTTTCCATTTGCTGCGAAACTGAATTTGCCGACTTTTATATTATAAGATTTTCTAGCTTGTTCTTCAGTTAATCCAACTGATGCGACTTGTGGTACTGTATATAAACATTTTGGTGATGCCTCATATCTAAATTTTATTTTTCTACCCATTGCATTTTGGGCTGCAACTTCACCCATTGCAAAGGCAGCATGAGCAGTCATGTCCATACCGGTTACATCTCCTACTGCATATATTCCTTTTATAGAGGTTTCCATTTTATCATTTACATAAACAAATCCGTTTTCTATCTTAGCATCTAAATTTTCTAATCCATTTAAATTAGCTTCTCTTCCTAATGCTAATAATACTTTATCAAATTTTATATCTTTATCGTCTATTTTAACTATTACTTTGCCATCAGCTTCAGCAAATGTATCTACTTCTTCATTTGTTAGTATTTCTATACCTTTTTTAGTTAAACTTCTCTTTAATGCTGTAGCTACTTCTCTATCAATATCTGCAAGTATTTCATCATCAGGCGATATAACAGTTACTTTAGAACCTCTTGAGTTGAATATTTCGGCAAATTCTATTGCTATAAAGTCTGATCCAACTATTGCTATAGTTTCCGGTACTTCTTCTAAGTCTAGAGCCTCTGTACTTGTTATCACTCCTTTTATATCAGTCTTAGAAACCTTAGATCCAGTCGCTATAATTACACTAGCAGTTGATAAAACTTCTCCATTATCTAAGACAATTTCATTAGCATTTTTTACTGTAGCTTTTACTTTAAATATTTTCACACCATATGATTTTAATAATCCTTCAACTCCTGCTACTAATTTCTTAGTCACTCTATTTTTATATTTTATAGCTTTTTTAATATCTTGACCCTCAATATTTACAGAAATTCCTCTTTTAGAAAACTCTTTTATAGCTTCTAGCATCTCAACATTTTCCGTATATATTTTAGTCGGTATACACCCTCTATTTAAACATGTTCCTCCAAATTTATCTGCTTCTACTATAGCTACATTTCCTCCTAACATAGCCGCCTTTATAGCTGCTACATATCCTGCAGGTCCACCACCTACAACTATTACATCATACATAATATCCTCCTAATTATCTGTCGTAAGAATAGATAAGGATTTTTAAGTCGACAATCGATTTAAAAATCCTTACTTAAATTTATATAAACATTTTATATGGATTTTCTAGTAAATCCTTAAGCTCTTTTAAAAATTTAGCCGCTGGAGTTCCATCGACAACCCTATGATCTGATGTCAACGATAAATTCATAATAGGTCTTATCTTTATCTCTCCATCTACTGGAACTACTCTATCAACTGTAGCTCCAACACCTAGTATAGCACTATTTGGCATGTTTATAATTGGAGTAAATGTCGTTATTCCATACATACCTACATTACTTATAGTAAATGTGCTTCCTTCTTGTTCTGATGGCTTTAGCTTATTAGTTTTGACCTTGTTTATTAGTTCCTTGCTTTCTGTAACGATTTGAGATAAGGTCTTCTTATCTGCATCTCTTATAACAGGAACATACAAGCCTTCTTCAAGCCCTACAGCCAAGGCTATATTTACCTCTTCATATCTAAATATTTTATCTTCAACCCAAGCTGAATTTAATACTGGATTTTTCTTTAATAATCTAGATACTGCCATGACAATCAAATCTGTATAAGTTAATTTATAGCCTGTTACTTCTTGTACACTGTCGATTAGCTTTTCTCTAAGATTTTTTAATTCTTCCATATCTACTTCTATATTCATATTAAATGTAGGTGCTGAGAAATAGCTTTCAGACATTCTTCTAGCGACTGTTGATCTCATAGGACTTAAAGGCTCAAAATGACCATTTACTGTATTGAATATTTCCTTTTCTCCAATTATATTTACTACAGTGTCTATTGCATTAGCTATTTCTGATACTTTTTCTGTTTCATCTATATATTTTTCAACATCCTCTTTAGTTATTTTTCCGTTAAATCCTGTTCCTGTGATATTATCTATATCTATTCCAAGATCCTTTGCTATCCTCATCGCTAGAGGTGTAGCTTTTAAAGAACTTACCTTTAAGTAGTTTAATACATCAGCAAGATGAACTCTTCCATTTGGACCGCTACCTTCGACTTCGGACAAGTCTACTTCGTTTTCTTTTGCTTTTTTTCTAGCTGCTGGAGTAGCCCTTACCTTTCCCGTTTCATCTACCTTTGGAACTAATTCTTCATTAGTAGCAGCTATTTTGTCTGCTTCAACTTCCTGAGCTTCAGTTTCCAAACAATTTGAAACATCTTCTTTAGCTAATACTTTTGCTTTTATTTCAGCAGGATCTTCACCTTTTTCTGCTATTGCTCCAATTACAGTAAACACAGGTAGCACTTCACCCTCTGTATCGTGAGTTATAACAGCTAAAATTCCATCTCCTTCTGCTTCTACCTCCATGTTTACTTTGTCTGTTACGATTTCTAATATAGGCTCTCCAGTAGTTACTGTTTCACCTTCTTCTTTTAACCAAGATACAATTGTACCCTCTTGCATATCTATGCCGGCCTTTGGTATTATTACTTCAATCATAATCCTGCCTCCTATCTAACAATTAAAGATCTTATTGCATCTTCAATTTCATCAGTTCTAGGTACAACTGCTTTTTCTAATTCTGGATTATATGGTATAGGAACATCCTTACCTGCTAATCTCTTTATAGGAGCATCTAAGAAGTCAAAGGCTTCGCTCTCAGCTATTGTAGCTGCAATTTCTCCACCTAGACCACCTGTTTTAGCAGCTTCATGAACTATTAGAACTCTTCCTGTTTTGCATACACTTTTTATTATTGTCTCTTTATCCATTGGATATAAGGTTCTCAAATCTACTATTTCAACATCTATATTTTCTTTTTCTAAAGCTTCAGCTGCTGCTTGGCATCTTTCCAGCATTCTACCGTAAGTTATTACTGTAACATCTGAGCCTTCTCTTTTTATATCAGCTTTTCCTAATTCTATTACATAATCCTCTTCTGGCACTAGTCCTTTAGTTTTGTATAATAATTTATTTTCAAAAAATATAACTGGGTTATTATCTCTTATCGCTGCTTTTAATAATCCCTTCGCATCGGCTGGAGTCGAAGGTGCTACAACCTTAAGACCTGGAACATGACACATCCACGCCTCTAAGCTTTGTGAATGCTGTGCTGCTGCTCCCGTTCCTGAACCACTTGGAGTTCTAACTACCATTGGAACTTGAGCCTTCCCTCCAAACATATATCTCATTTTTGCAGCTTGGTTTACTATTGCATCCATAGCTATTGTTATGAAGTCGCTGAACATTATTTCCATTATAGGTCTCAACCCTGTCGCTGCTGCTCCTACTGCACAACCAGCTATAGCAGCTTCTGATATTGGAGTATCTCTAACTCGTTCTTCACCAAATTCCTCTACCATTCCTACAGAAACACCAAATGCGCCTCCATATACTCCGATATCTTCACCTAAAAATATAATATCTTCATCTCTTCTCATCTCTTCAACCATAGCTTCTCTTACGGCATCTTTGTATGTAATTTCTCTCATTCCCATAATCCAAACCTCCTGGTAAATATCATTTATTTTTTTATTTTGTACAAATTTCTACGCTAATAGACTAATCAGCATAAACATCTTCTTCCAATGTATCTAGTGGTGGCATT
>NZ_JBJDXL010000130.1:4256-6214 GCF_051866655.1 Intestinibacter sp. | reverse complement strand
CTCGATTGATTTTTTTGCGTTGTCTCTTATTTTTTTAGCCTTGTCTTTTTCTTCTTTTATATAGTAAGGAGCATCCTTTGGAATTCTCTTCACTCCTTTGGCGTAATTTTCAAATTTTATATTTAAAATTTTATTGTTAACCTCAGTCCACGATGTTTCGCAGGCAATGGATATATCTTTTATTTTCTCGTGCTCTATTCTCAACTTATCTGTAAAAGTCGCCAGTTCATCTATGTCCTCGACATCTTCAATAGCCTTTTGAATAGATTTTTCGATGCCCTCTATTTGAATCTTGACTGTTTCAAGTATCGCCTTTGCCCACTTAGATGTCGCAAAATCAAAGTTTTCGTCGACATTGAAGTCTTCTGCACTTTCTCTTAGCCATACCTTTGGATATGGAGATGCCATTACAAAGCTGTATATTGATAAAATAAGCTTTTGTAAATTTGTATCTCCTCTTTTTTCTGCATAACAATCGACTAAGTAACAGAATTCCTCGTCATTTTTCTCATAAAGCATATCAAATGTCTCGTCGATTGCCTCTAGCTTCATAAGCGAGCACTCCGTCTCATCTCCTATCCTAAAATTAGGATCTAGGTTTATCTTGTGGAAATTCGACTTTATAACCTCTAGACAAAATGAGTGTATTGTAGTTATGCTCGCCTTATTTAAAAGAACTAGCTGATCTTGAAGGTGTTCGTTTTCTGGGTTTTCGTCTAATTTTTTAGAAATAGCATCTCCTATTCTCTCCCTCATCTCAGATGCAGCTGCATTTGTGAAGGTAACTACTAATAATTTGTCTATATCTATCTTTAAATCCTCATTTAAAATCATCTGAATTATACGCTCTACAAGTACGGCAGTTTTACCAGAGCCAGCAGCTGCTGCAACTAGCAGGTTTCCACCTCTACTGTCGATTACGTTTTGTTGCTCTATTGTCCATTTTGGAGAACTCATTCTTCCACCTCCTCAGCCATCATTTTAATAATTTCCTCGTTCTTTTTGTCCTTTATTATCTTGTAATTGTTGTCCTTAAGTGTAGCGTCAAATTGGCAAATTGCATTGTATAGACAGAAATCACATGAAGTTTTGTCCTTGTGCTTATTAGGATTTATGCTTATATCTCCACCTAGCATGCCTTGACATAATTCCTTTATCTCGTATTTTACATATTTTCTAAGTACTTCAAATTCTTGATAAGTCACGCCATTTGTGCTCTTAGCCAAGCTTCCATCTTTATTTAAAGTGACTGGAACTATTAGTGATGATTTTACATCGTCTTCATATAGTGATTTATCCATCTTTTTGATTATGTGCACATCCTTTGCGAGCAATCCCTTCATCTTAGATTGCTTTAAAATTTCCTCGTCAATTTGCTCTTCCTCTTTATTTTCATTGAACTTCGCAATCGGATTGTCTATCTTGCAGTATAAAATCGCAGCTGGATGAATACTTGTTCCCTTCTTTATAAAGCTCTCCAATATCGCATCTAAATAAACTAGTAATTGAAGCTGTAATCCATAATAAACCTCTGTAAGGCTTATATTTTTATCAGATGATTTGTAATCTACTATTCTGATGTATTTGTCGTCATTTTCATCGAATTCATCGATTCTGTCTATCTGACCAACTAGATTAATTTCTTTTCCATCCTCTAGTATTATCTTTATAGGCGGATAATACTAGAGGATGGAAAAGAAATTAATCTAGTTGGTCAGATAGATTAATTTCTTTTCCATCCTCTAGTATTATCTTTATAGGCGGATATTTTCCAGTTTGCCCAAAATTGACTTCGTAGTCTATTGGTTCAAATTCTCCAGATCTAATCTGTGTTGCGATTATGTTAATCGCCGCAATCAGCATTCTCTTAAGTCTATACGATAAGTATTTATATCTAGGGGAGCTATTTAATATAAAACCAGGTATTTGCGAAATCATAAAATCTACAATTGAATTTA
>NZ_JBJDXL010000130.1:0-4156 GCF_051866655.1 Intestinibacter sp. | reverse complement strand
CTATTTAATATAAAACCAGGTATTTGCGAAATCATAAAATCTACAATTGAATTTACTTTTTTCTCTATATAAGCCTCGTTAATTTCATTCCATGTTAAATTTTCCTTTTCAAGTGATTTTGAAAACTCATACATTATATTGTGTATAAATGTACCTAAATCTGGTGCTGCAAATGAATATTCTCTTCTCTCCTGTGCCTTTAGACCGTATTGGATAAAGTAAGCAAACGGGCAAGATGAGTATTTTTCCAGTCTAGATATACTTAAATTATTTGTTTCGTATAATTTATTTATCTTTTCTTCAGACACCTTTTGAACCATATTTGTGTAAGTAAGTCCTGAAATTATCTTAGTCGTAATTTCGCCGTACTTATCGTCGTTTGCAAAATATCTATAGACGTCTAACCATAGATTTTCTATCTCTTCTCCGTTGTCAAACGATTTTATTTTGTTAACCATTCTGTTAAATGTAGGAGATTTTACAGTTACCTCGTCTAGCATTTCCTGTTCTGTTTCCTTTTTTAAATCCAATAGGTAGCTCTCGACCTCTAGTTTTTTAAAAATCTTTTTAAGTCTAGAAATTATTATAGAAGGTCTCAAGCTTTTTCCCTCTGAATCTGCAACTGGATAAGTCAAAATCAAGTTTTCAGAAGTAGATGTCAGTGCCTTGTAAACTAAAAACTGCTCCTCAAATGTCTTTGTCTTACTATCTATATCAAGCTCCACACCTCTATCTAATAGAGTATTTCTATCCTTATCACTAAGTATTCCCTTTTCCTTTGAAATCAAAGGAAATACTCCATCTGTAACTCCGATTAAATAAAGGTACTTAGTATCTGGATTTTTCATTCTATCGACACTACTTACTAAGATTTGATCTACACTTGGAGGAACTAGCCCGAGCTCGTACTCCTCGAATCCAAGCCCTATTATTTTTACAAATTTGTCTATTGAGACTACATCATCTCCCATTATTTCTACGATTTGATCTAGTATATCGATTACGATATCCCAAACCTGAGAATATTGGCTGGCTATATCTAACTCGCCTTTTTCCTTGAAGCTTTCAACTAAATCGTATATATTTTGCTCCATATTTAATTCGACTAAAAAATCATATATACATCTACATATTTCTCTGCAGCTTTTTTTGCCCTTTAGATTTTCTTGTAGCTTTAAAACCGGATTCAGCGCTCTATTTTTTATTTGATTTATCCTATCTATAGTAGTCGCTTCTTCCTCTGACATATCGGAATTATAATTGTTTATGGCTCTGTACTCCCATTTTTCTTCTAGCCATTTTTTACCTTTTATTCCGTTTAATATTACGTAATTTTCTATTAAACTGACTTCATCTACTGTCAAGCCTATAAATCCACTCTTTAAATATCTAAACATAACTTCATACGAATATCTCTTATTTTTCATTTCAAGAGCTGATGTTATCAAAACTACTATTGGGTTCGATTTTATATCTCTTTTTTTGTCTATGAAATTAGGTATTTCATATTCATCGAATATAGAATGTACTAAAAAGTCGTATTTATTTAAATCTCTAGTAGCGACAGTTATATCTCTATATCTTACGTTTTTATCTCTTACTAAGTTTACTATCTCCTTGGCGATATGCTCTACCTCATCGTATAGATTGTTGAATTCCTTCACCTTGATATAATTTACATCCTTGTCGTATTCTCTATATGGATAGGCGTTGTAGTATCTCTCTAGATGAAGTAGCTCGTCGTTGTTTTCAAATCGCTTTATCTTGCCCTTATTTAAATCGATGTGTGAATTTATCTTTATTCCATTATCCATAGCTATTTTTCTTAGCTTTTCGTAAGTATACTTAGTTCTTGAAAAAGGATCGTTTTTTCTATACTGTAAATAGTTCACACTGTCTACTGTAAGAGATATCGTCACTTCCTTCGCCTTTCTCATCAAACCTGCTAAAATAGAGTACTGCTTAGGAGTAAACCCTGTAAACTCATCTATATATATGTAGCTACCGTAAAAATAAGTAGTCTTCTCCAATTTCTGCGCCAATGATCCTAGCATATCCTGAGAATCTATATAATTTTCATGTAATTGCTTTTCAAACGCCTCGTAAATCTTGCTTATATCCTTTAGCTTTAATTTAAGCGTCTCGTTTTGTATATCCTCTGAAATATATTCGAGCATATCGTAATTTACGTTGTACTGCTTTAGCTCGCTTATCATCTCACTTATAGCTCCTACAAATCCAGTTTGTGTAGCTGCCTTTGAAAATACATTTAAGTCATTCACGACATTTTCAATTGCCTTATACGTTATCATCGCCTTACCGCTTGAATTTATATTTACGTCTGTTAGACCACCCGCTTGAGTAAACACGAATGCACTCATAGTATTAAATGAAAATACTCTAGTTCTCATGTATTTATCCTTTTGCTCTCCTAAATACAGTGAACTTACCTTTTTCTCCATTTCAAAAGAGTACTGTTCTGGAACTAATAGCACAACAGGCGTTGTCTCATCATCTTGAACTCGCGCTTTTATTTCATTTAATAGATAGGTGCTCTTTCCACTGCCACCTCTTCCAAATACAAATCTAAGTCCCATCACTCCTCCTCCTTTATCATTTCGTAATTTATAGATTGATTGTTACATAGCTTGTTAAACTCGCAATATTTACAATGTTTTTTGTTTTTATCTATATACCCGTCGAAGTCTATGTTGTCTATATTATTTATATAATTTTCTATAATAGATTTATTTCTGATATGTTTTTCTTCTGTGTAAGTTATAGTTATAGGTTTATCATCTATTTTCAATCTAAAGTAATTCATACTTATATTTTCATATGGAATATCCTTTTTATATATTTTAGCAATAATCTCCTTTGCTAAATACATATAAACTACTGTCTGCATTCTATTTTCGATATTTTTATAGCTAGTTTTTTGAGATTCTGTCTTCCAGTCCCAAATTTCTATACTGTCTTCACCGATTATCACCAAATCGTATTTTGCGGATAGATAGCTTCCCGATATTTTAGTTCTAACCTCGTACTCAGGTAGATAAACCTTTGAAGAATCGATTGGAATCAAGCTTTTTACCTTTTCTATCCAAGCTTTAAACTCCTCACTTATATTTTCTCCGATTGGAATATTTTTAAAATACCTTTCACACAATAAGTGAAATTCACTTCCTGTTTTTAAGCCCTTGTAGTATTCCCTGCTCTCTACACCCTCGAACTTCCAATTTATATTATCTATGTATTTATATTTAAATTTCAAAGGACATGATTTAAACGTATTAAGTGAATTTTGACTGTATATAAAGTGTTTAAGTTTTTCATTCATTATTTAATCATACCCCTTTCTTGTTTTATTATTTCATTTAATTTTCTCAAATATAGACAAGGCATTTGCTCTTGCTTTTTGTTGTCTTCTTCTGTTTTGAAACTGCTACCGGACATTATGAGCATTTCCTTTGCTCTAGTAATTCCGACGTATAATAGTCTGATTTTCTCATTTATCAAATCGATTTTAGTCTGTTTATAGTGATTTTCTGTCAATTTTCCATTTACAATAAAATCTATCTGACTTTTAATCAATGCCTCTGTATTTTTGTATTTATCCTTTAAATACCATTTATCACACTGGAATTTTCCATTTATATTATCCGGGAAATTATACTGAGTTAGTTGAAGTAAAAATACACAATCCCACTCCATTCCCTTTGATTTGTGGTAATTACAAACTGTTATACTTCCAGGCTGTGGCTCGTATCCGTTTATCTCGTATACTACATCTATTATATGGTTGAATACCTTATTTGTATTATCTGATAAAACATCTAAAACCTCTCTCAACGTTATATTTGGAGTTTCATTTATCAAATATCTAACGTAAAACGCCACATAATCGACAAGTGCTTTTTCCTCCTCTTCTAAAACAAGTCTGTCCTTTATAAATAAAATCAGCTTATCCATTCTTATTGTAGAGTAATCTAAAATTTCAGCTAGAGCATTTAGTCCCATTTTAAAAGTAACGTACATCTCACATTTATCGTCTATTATTATAGGTTTGTCCTTTATATCTGTATATAAAAGCTCTTCAACACTGTATTTTTCTAGCATATTTAGAAAATCCTTTTTGCCTTCCTTATTGTCTGTT
>NZ_JBJDXL010000129.1:0-6216 GCF_051866655.1 Intestinibacter sp. | reverse complement strand
TACATTTATACAGTGGTCTGTTACTCCGGATAATATAACTATGCACGCATATTAGGTGTTAAATTTAACACACGGCGTTACGTGGGATAGCTTGAACGGAGGAGATGAAGAAACTGTGTTAGATAATTTAGTTTTAAATGAAATTGATAGTTATACACTTAATGCTAGTGATGTAGCTTAAATTAAAAACAATAAATTATGTCTATAAAAGCGTATAATAAAGATAAAAATAAATTTGTTAAAATCGCTTCAAATCAATCGTCTGACATTGCCGTTAACAAAAGTGATTTTATTAGCGACAATGTTGATGATGCTTTGTCAGAGATAAAGCGGTAGATAAACAATTTAAGATCCAACGTTGCTTGGATTTACAATAATGGAACTATTGGAGGAGGAGGTGGAGGAGGATCCACTGATAATAGTTCTGGTAGTATTATTGTTGATAACTTTGATTCTAACAATAACTTAATACTACAAAAAAATGAAGAAGCTATCATCACGTTTAAAGTGCAGTCTAGACTTACTCAAGAGTTTACAGTAAAAATAAATGTAGGTAGCGTTGCAACCAGAACTATTACTGTATAGCCTAATAAAACTACTACTGTAAATTTAGGAATATTGAGTAAAGGTAGCTATACAGTTAATATATCTGCCACGGATTATACTGGGTATCCTCTAAACAACTGGAAAGGTAATATAATTGTGGATATACTTAGTATATCTGCAGTAGATATATCTAATACTAGTTTTGAGTTTAATCAATAGGTAAAAGTATTATATACTGTATCGTTAGCAGATGCTGTTAGTGATAGAGAAATAACAGTTAAGTATTCTGTAGATGGAGTAGATAAAGGAGAATTTAAGAATGTTACTCCTAATATATAGAATAGTATAATGATTAATGAACAGGGTAATGAGATGAAACTTGGTTATCATAACGTAACTATAGTTGCTTCTATACCTGATTCTACTGGTTTAAGTAATATAACTGCAGCAATTAAATTAAGCTTTACTGTCCAAAGTAATAAGGCTATAGCTTTCTACGTATCTGACGATACTGCTAAAAGTTACATATACGGTACTGTAGCTCAAATACCCTTTGGTATAGTAGCTAATACTAATTTACATAGAAATTTCTACTATACCGCAACTATTAAGGATGCAATTACTGGAGAGATTAAAGATACATTTGAAGTAAACAATCTATTATACAACAGTACAAAATTAATAGTAGTAGATACTACTACTGGAGATAAGTATGAAAAAGATACTTTGTATACTTTGTCTATGACTGGTGGCGTAGTAGATACAGACGTTAAATCTGTAAATGAAAATCCTATATTTGAATTTAAATTTAACGATTACGGTTATGAAAATTTCAAAGAGTGGGAGCCTGAATAGAACGGTCTTGTAGCCTACTTTGATGCTAGAGGTGTAGCTGTAGGTGCATCTACAAGTTGGAAAAATAAAGTAACAACTAGCGAAGGAGCAAATATAACATGCTAGTTATTCAACTGTAATGGTTAGAATACTGGTTTTATTAACTTAGATGAAACTAATAGTTCTAAATAGGTAGATCCAGACAATAAAGATCTGTTATGCTTATACGGAGAATCTTATGCTAAGATAAACTATAGACCTTTTGATTAGTATGATCCTGAAACATCTCTTGGTAATAAGACAGATGCTATGACGTTTAATATCATATATAAGTATTAGCTAAACGGAGACGCGGATTCTACTATTCTTAGTTGTGCTCAATTTAACTCTTAGAAAGATTAGAAGTCTGTATTACTTGAGGGTTTGTTTATAAATTCTGATGATATACAGTGTTCTTACGGCGGTCAGTCTTTATCTACATACAATGTAGAAGATGAATGGATTAACTGTACTTATGTAATATCTAGATTATCAGACGAAGAAGAAGGTGCAGCTAGTGATAAGAAGTTAATAAAGATCTACATTAATGGAGTAATGAGCGCTTGTGTAGAGTGCGGTAGCTAGTCAGCTGCTACCATTAATACTGAAGATATTTATATTGGTTGTAGACACTTTTTAGCTAAATCAGCAACACTGGAAGATATAACAGATAATTTCTCAGATGTATTAGTTAAAAGTGTTAAGATATACAATAGAGCTTTAACTTCTTAGGAAGTAGTTGCTAACTATATAGCAGATGATTATCGTTTACATGCAGACTCTACTTATTCAAACTATGATATAGATAAGAATATATAGTTAAGAAGAGTAAATTGCTTTGACGATAATAAAAACTTTGAAGAGGGTTAGAACGGTTGCAAACTACCTAAAGTAATAATCAGCTTTAACTCTGATGAAAATAGGTAGGCATTTAGAGATATAACTAATTTTATAGGTTCTACTGGTATATCTAAAGATACTAAGGTTAACTGTAATATATATTACGAAGATACTGTAAATGGTATAGTTTATGACAGTTCTGTTAGAAGTGATATAACTGATACTTATATTAAACTATAGGGTACTACTTCTACTAACTATAACAGAAAGAACTACGATATATCTTTTGGTAAGAAAGTAGATGGCAATAAGGAAGTGTTATTTACACCAAGATATGGGGAGGCGTTTGAAAAAGAACAATGGCTACCTGAAAATCAGTTTACTTTGAAATGCGACCTTATTGATTCTAGTCATGCTAATAACGTAGGTACAGCTAACAATATATAGGATATTTATACTAAATTGGGTCTAGAACTACCTTCTATGACAGATACTAGTAATCCTAATTAGGCTGATATAAAATATGCTATCAAAGGTTTTCCATGTAGGTTATATGTTGTAGATGGTACTAATGGAGATAATAATGTATTCTATGGTATCTATATGTTTGACTTAGGACGTACTTCTTATTATAATTTAGGACTGAAAAAGTATACTTTTAATCTAGAAACATCTAATAATTGTATTGTAGACAACTACGTTGAAACTGTATCTCCAAATGTATTTGCGTTTGAAGCTTCTGCAAATAGTAACTATGACTCTGGAGCATTTGCTCAAATAAACAAAGAAGGAGAATCTGATATGCTTGCTAATGTGTGGGCTATGAGATATCCTACTTCAGATAATCCATTAGGATGGTAGTCTTTGAATAGTGCTATATACAATGTAGTATTTGCAACTAATAAACCTGTATATTAGATAGATTCAGAAGGAAAGCCTGTATTAGATACAGACGGAAATCCAGTTATAAAATATTAGGTAGAAGGAACAGTTAGTGAAAACATAGATAGGTTTACTTAGCAAACTATTTGGAATAAGGCTCATTGCGCAACTTACTTAATGTGCGCTTATGTATTTGGCATGACAGATAGTTTAGGTAAGAACCTAGTAGTTAAGACTTGGAATGCTTCTGATAGTTATGCTGGAGACTGGTATCCTACTTTCTATGATATGGATACAGTATTAGGTTTAAATAATACAGGTTTAATACAGTGGAGACCTAACGTAGATTTAGACTGTTACGGTTTAGACAATGAAGGAAAATTATTACAAGATATACAAGACCTTAATGGATCTAAAAAATATGATGGTAGTACGTTTACTTTAAGTAAATCCTTTGGTTTAAATGAAGAAGAAGGCAAATACAATGGTAAATATAACACAACTCAATCTAGATTATGGGACGCTATCAGAACCATTACTCCGTATAATGCAGAAACTATAAGTGGAACTAACGACACTTACAAAGGAAATTATGCTAAACTAAGAACAGACAACGGTGTACTAACTTATTAGAATTTATTCTCTAAGTACCAGGATATCATAAATTCTATAGGTTAGATGTACTATAACTTAGACGCTGAAATTAAGTACATACCTGCATACGCAGATAGTAGTAATAATACTTCTAGACACAACTTAACCTTCTTACATGGTACTAGAGAGTTGTTTACTAAGAAATGGTTGAAGAACAGACTATAGTATCTTGATACGTTGTTCTTTGATATTAAGAATGTACCAGCTTCTATAGAATCTAGTTCTCCGTTAAAGAGTGTATTGTAGTCTCGTATTGATATGGGTAGTGGAATGACTTCTAATACTTATTCTTTTAAAACATATTCTCCTATATTTATTACTAGATCTACTGATAATTCTGGAGAAGGCAGTACTATATCTCAATTGTGCGATACTTATTATATGTCTCCTTTTGAAACTAGTATCGTAGCGAATGAAATTAATGTAAACTTCTACGGTTCTTCTTTAATTACTTATGCTTTAGGTTTTAACAATAGACAAACTAAAGCATTTGTAACTACACAAGCTCCAAGTTTGTTGGATATAAATCTAGCAAATGCTACTACTATGTAGAGCATTGATGTAGCAAACTGTAGATCGCTTAGGCACATAAGCTTAGCTAACTGTAAAGGTCTTACTCAAGGAACTTTAAGATTAGACGCGTGCTCTAATTTACAAACTATTGATATAAGTAATTCTAGTTTAACTGGTATTGTATTACCAAAAGCAGGTACTATTAAAACTTTAAACGCTTCTAATACTGGTATATAGTCATTAGAGGTAACTAATTAGTCATTATTAGAAAGTATTGATTTAACTAATTGTACTAATTTAAATTAGTTAAGCATAGGTAATTGTACTAATTTAAAGAAGCTTACTGTTACTAATTCTCTGCTTACTTAGATAATGATTAATAGCTGTCCATCTTTGCAGGAATTAATTATTAACGATAATAACTTACTTACTAAAGTAACTATTACAGAATCTCCTAATATATTGAAGATAGATTTATCTAACTGTAGAAGTATAGCTTTTGCAAAATATGACGAATCTAATCCTGATAATACTGCATTAAACGCTCTTGATCTATCTGGCTGTAGAAAGTTAGAAGAATTAAATTTAACTAACTGTACCGCTTAGGTAATAAAAATTAGTTCTGAATGTACTACACTTAGAAACTTGAATGCAGCTGGTTCTAATATAAAGCAAACTATAATAGTTACTCCGGTAGGAGATAATTCTTCTACATTAGAAGCTAGTACGTTTAGGGGTAAACCTTCTGTAGACTTATCTAGATTTAATTATAGTGCAGGTTCAAATAGTTATATAAACTTCTATAATGCAACTTAGTTAGAGTGTGTAACTGGTTTAAATTATAGCGGTTCAACTAGAAATATGTTTGACAGTTGTGCAAGTTTATACAGACTAGAAGGTACTATTACATTTACAGATTCTGGCGAAAGAGCATTCGCTGGCATATCTAATACTTAGTTTAGACTCAATGATGGGTACTCTGATTAGCTTACTTTAGAAAATGCTAATCAATATACAGCTACTTTGAACCTAGTTATGAATAGTACTACTCTAAGTAATACGTTCTTTTAGAACAAAGGTATAACTCTGCAAGATGTTAAATATGTTCTATGGAGATCATCTAAAGTAACAACATTATATTAGACATTCTATAATACTGTATTATATAAGAGTGACTCAGAAACTACTCCGTTAAGCTCATACTATTTATTTGATAATATGGTAAACTTAAGCGTATGTAATAATACGTTTGGTTACAGTAATTTAAAACACGCGTTCCCTTCTAAGATATTTGCAAATAATCCGTTATTAACAAATTGTAACAGATGTTTTATTGGTAATGCGTTTACAACATTACCGTTAGACTTCCCTACAGAATTGTTTAAAGATAAGACTAATTTAGTAGATTGTAGTTATTTCTTATGCCAAAACGGTAGTCTTACTACCGGAGGTAATCAATTAGATATACAACCATTATTCTAGTCTTGTCCTAAGTTAACTGATTGCAGTTTCTTCTTAGGTTATTTATTAATAAGTAGTGTAAGCTCTACTGAAGATTCTAATATAGATAGTGCTAAGATTAGAAGTACTCTTAATATATTACTATCTAATGGTAGTACAGACTATAGCGCAAATATATTCTCTAAGAATCCTATGTTGCAAAAAGCAACAGCAGCGTTCTGTAAATGTAATTGTATTGGTACTTTAAGTAATAACATCTTTGGAGGAGATAAATCTACTCCTAGCTCTAGTGGTACTGATGGATACAGTTATCCTAAGGATATATTAGATATATCTTTCCTGTTTCATGATTCTAATGTAACTTATAAGTTTGAAAATGCTAATATATTCAAACATCTTACTAAGTTATAGAATTGTGGTGGATTCTTCTCTAAGAGTAAGAATGTT
>NZ_JBJDXL010000128.1:0-6222 GCF_051866655.1 Intestinibacter sp. | reverse complement strand
AATACTTTCTTTTAGAGTATTAAAGTCACACCCCAAGCTATTAGAAAGCTGACCTAGAGCAGCACTATTACCTTTAATAGCATCCATTAGCAATGAAGTATTCTGGTTTGTACTCATCTGTTCACGAATGGCAGATAGCTAGGTTTCAGCATTCTATCCGTCTCCCCATCCGTTATTTCCGAAAAAACGTCCAGCAAACATCATCCATACGAGATATACAACAATTTTGTTACGAATATACCGTTTCCGTATATTCTCTCTATGTCGCCATAGAGTTCAGACTATATCATATTTTGTTTCCAAAACCCTCGCGCTTCGAGTCTACTTAGACCCTACATAATAGTCGTTGCACCTTCCTTAATAGGCTTGGCTCATGATTGTCTCAGAGAGAGTTTCCATGAGTTCACGAGGTTTTAAATCCGCTTACACTTCTCGTATAAAGTATATAACTAACGGATTATTCCACATTCCATTCATACCTCCGTTCATAGCCATCATAGTAGCTAAGTTGTTGTCATTCTGACAATCGGGAAGAACATAAGTTTTTGTTGATTCCATAATAATTACTTTTAATCATTATAACATTTATCTAAATATATTGTTCTAGAACTACGCTATAATACACATAAAAATAACTGGAATTGGAAGATGCTAAAAATAAAATTGGGAATTGCAAATAATAAAGTTATACTCTTATAACTAAATTATTCACAACTCCCATCAATTAAATTTATTGCTTACTATGCATAAATATGTCTAAATCGACTTTGTTCCAACCTAACTCCTTGAAACCTTCTTGTTTATATCCTTTAGGAATAAATCCATCTCTAACATAGTTATCAAATGTTGCTCTACTTACACCTAAGTATTCACATGCCTACATTTTACTTAATCTCTATTCTGGACAAGCAATACTGCTTAAAATAGAAACTAACTTTGTCTGATTTTCAATAGAAATATGGCAGTTACCAGAATCTATATCATCAATGAATTTCTAAAGAAGACTTCTTAGAAGTGAAGTAATCATTCATTTACGCTATCCATTGCCTCTGCAATCAAATTTTCGCAATAAGCAACAAATTCACCTTTATGTTCTGGCTTAACATTGATATTAATATTAAGCATATCTGACATACCAGTACTATAATAGTAACTTCCAACATTCTGGCCTAAAGCATCATTAACATTAAGATTTACATTAATATTTCCAGATACTTCTTTAGTTAAACTTCCACTAGTAGTCCATCCTTCTGCTGTAGTATCAGTAATACTATACTGACAATTGGTTTTAGTAATTTCCATTATTCTTTAACAAATAAATCATATATTGCTTCCATCAAATCTGCAGCTTTAATTTTATTTCCATTAATTTCTACATCATTGCTGGAATTAATATCTAAAATATCAGAATACTCTTCCATAGTAAGAGAATCATCAATAGCATCTGTAATCTCCTCATTACCTTTCTGAATAAGATATTCCTGATACTCAGAATTTGCCTTGCTATTTAGCTCATTAAATCTTTCAGTTTCCTCAGAAGTTCTATCTTGCTTATTTGCGAGTTCTCTCAGCTCATCACTAACAATCTGTTTAGAGAACTCCTGCGCATCTTCATCAAATTGCTTCTTTATTTTATTATAAGCAATTCTAATACGCATAATCTTTACTTTTAACTCCTTAGAAAGCTCTTTGTCACCATCTTTAAGGAGAATCTTAGTGATTACATTCTGTTTTGTCAATAAGTCATTTAATACCATAAATCATTAAATTTTAATTATGTACAATAATATTATTTTTCAATTAATTATTCAGTTAAACAATGTTAACATTTGTGATAAAATTTTAAATAAATGAAATATACCAAACTAATACCTGCAATAACTAAATAAACTCTTAACATCTATAAATCTGAGATTGGAATTCCTACGTAAGTATCATATAGAGCTAAGATGTTTACAATAGTAACATAATGTAGAGGAACTCTATGCCATTCACAATATTGAAAGATATATGACATAATATATAACTGAATCATGAATAGCACAGAGAAACCTCCTATAAAATTAAGTGAATAACATTTTATATCAAAATAATGTAGAATAGTAAACACTGTTTCATTTATTGCCAGTAAAAATGGTATAATTTTCAGAATTAAAAGAAATACTTTATAAAGTGTCTTATTTAGTTTTCTTTCTAATGCTGCCTCCATTTTTGATACCTCCTCTTGTGCTTGAAACTTTTCTTCTGCCCATAGTTGTAAAATTTTAAAATTACTAATTAATCTCAAACAATAATATATATTTAATCTGTTAATCAAATGTTAAATTTTGTTATGTTGCATATCCAATAACAATAATAGAAAAGCTAAGAATAGCACCTTCCCAGGTCTTCCAAGCCCCAGGTTGGCTCTATGTAGAGTCATTATCCTTATCTCCATTACAGCACGCTCTTATATATATACTTGTATTAGAAGTGTGAGTTCCAAACCACCATAAACCATCGGATCTAACATTATCGCTATTTCCAGATGTAGCAGACGACATTTTTTTAGATGTTCTATGATTTGCAACTACTCCCCTAAAATAAAAACTTTTTCCACTTACAGAACCAAAGGAAAATTGAGCAACACCACCACTAATTGAAGCAGTACCTGACATATCTCCAACAGCTTCATGTTTATATCCTGAGAAAATCCAATTATCGCTGGCATCAGTTGCTGAATTTCTATATATATAACCAGCAACTAATACTATAGGTTGTGTAGAGCTTCCATAGAATGAATAATCACTCTAGGTAATAGTTCCACTAGATAAATATACTGGTTTTTTACTACTTCCAACAGATTTATCACTAGCAGTAATTGTACCACTACTCATATAAACTGGGTTGATTCCACTACCAACTATAGAACTACATGCCGTAGGCTTTCCTTCAGATATATATATAGGTTTAGCAGCACCTCCTATAGTAGCTGTTAATCTCTATGCAGTAGTATATGTATTTCCTGCAGATGCCCCTAAAAGACAATAGGCAGTGCTATTATTGAGAGCATATATCATACTTGCTTTAGCTGCATAATCAACAGTTAAAGTTTTATTTGTTCCACCAATAGTAATTGAAATCTTATTTTCAGAATTAGATAAATTAGTAAATAATGATGAAGCATGATAGCCATCCAGAGTATCTGAATTAGAGAAATTCCCATAAGCCCATCCATTAGATACATCAAAACGCCACCCGTAATCATAACCATTACTAGTTCTCCCCGTAGTTGATCCGATTATATACAACGAATTATTTAATACTCCGATACTAAACCATCTTGAAGATCCCGTATTAGTCTATCGAATCCAGGGCCAATAAGAACCCGTATTTGTTGCATTTCCTATATTTAATGCCCCATTATCATATCTTTGTCCATCTAACCATGTACTTGCAGTAGAAGATGCCCACATGTGAGTGGTGGCAGTTACTCCCCCTGCAGTATAAATAGCATTACTTTCAGAATTACTAACATAAAATTTTTTGGTATTATATGTCCTTATCCATGTATCATCGGACATATAAATTCCCCCTTTATATGATTCATTATACCAACCAGTTGCCCCAGAACTTCTAAACCAATTACCAGTATAGAATGAACCAGCATATAAATAATCTGTATATGGATTACAATAAATTCCTCCAGTACTATAAAGAGAACTTCCACTATGCCATACCATTCTATATGTACTATTTGCATCTGAATTAGTTACTGTAATATAAGACATTGTATCTGTAGTCCAGGCTACTGTTTTCCAACTTCCTCCATTAGCTGTTGTACTCCAAGTGCTCCCACTATTAAAACGATAATATAAACGACCGTTAGAACTTATTCCAATCTACCCCGCATAATAAGCATTAGAAGTACTATTAGGATGTGTTCCTAAATATAAAATTCCATTAGCATTATTACTTACAGGAAACCCATAATTATTTCCAGCGTAACCTGATGAACTATTAATCTGGCTAAACCATTGTACTCCTTGTTTATTTAAAGTACAAGATGCACTAGCTGGATTAGAAGTAGAAGTATTATTTAAACAAGTAGCATGTAAATTTGCAATAGTTTTGTCAGAACTTACAATTCCATTTATCGTAATACCTAATGTTAAATTAGTAACAGCACTAGAAGTAGCTTTACTAACAGATAGACTATTAATAATATTACAAGATGAAGATCCTGCAGTTCTAGTTGTCCCACCAACTGTTATAGAATGATTAGCCTAAGTTATTGTATTACCACTTGATGATATTCCACCACCACTAAATGCTGAGAACTGACTTCCTATGTTACCGCTATCAATAATTCTTCTCCAAGTTCGTTTATCAGTATCCCATCCAGATCTCCACCAAAGACCCTGATTTATGGTATCAGTAGACCCAGTATGATTAGTAAATATATCCATTCTAGTACCATTTCCAGGAAATGATACAACTTGTCCATAATTATATAATCCAGAAAGACCTTCTGGTAATGCATTATGATAAGATCTAATTCCTATCTAAGACCATAAAGTAGCTGCGCCATTAGTTGATGTAGTATCTCTATATCTTAAGAATGAGTATTCATGGTATCCATCAAGCATATCTGCATTAGTTGTATTATCAGAGTATCTAGTTCTCAATCCATCATAATTTCCCTTAGTAACATCAATTAAATTACAATATGATAGATACCAAGTAACAGCACCTGAACCATTCAAATAAACATGCCCACCACTACTGAATGAACCAGAAGAACCACAATGAGTAACTCTTATATACCATTCCCATTTTCCAGTTCCTTCTCTAGAGGTTAACCAGTGATATGTAGCTCCAGAACCTTGTGCGTTCTCATTATTATTAACAGAAAATCCAGTTGGTATTTTTGCTCTAAATATCTAAACAAAAACTGCATTAGCCCTAGATGAAATAACCTAAACAAAACCCCCTCTTCCAGGACTAGCAGTTCCAGAAGACGTAGAAATTTGTAGAATATATCCAGAACTATTTCCAGAAACCTAGTTATCTGCTATTCTACTTATTGTTACTGTTCCATTACCACTATTATTATAAACACTGACACTATTATTACCACTAGCAAATTCTGGATCAGTATAAACTGGATATCCCATACCTTTTATTGCCTACATCATGACTATAGGACCAACAGAGGATGTCTATCCATTATCTAACCATGACCTATTTATTCCAATAGTTGTGGAAGTATAGGTAGTTCCATTAACGTGAAGTCTATAAGCAGGAGAAGTAGTACCAAGGCCCATACCAGTAGAAGTCATAACTAATCCATTAGTACCATCACTAGAATTTCTAGAAATACAGAAATTATTATCAGTTTTTCTATGTATAGACCAGGCATTAGTATTAGTTCCGGTTTCTCCAGTTGCCCCTAAAATAATAGTTTGCCACTATCCATCTGAACACTAAAGCCTTAATCCCTCACAATAATTACCAGTAACAGTAGCTATTCTTACTGTATTTGTAAATTTACTTGTTCCTGCTACATAAAAATTATATCCAGGAGCAACTCCATTAGATATTAATGAATTTACATATAGGCTCTAACCCTTTACTTGGATAGATGGAGTTAAACTATTAAATGTAGTAGTTGTATTATTTGTCGTTCCACTATCTCCAGATTTGACTATAAAGCTAGTAACGGAATTTTTCATACCAAGAATTAAAGCCTCATTGCCATAGGTATCATACCTTAATGTTGTATAGAAACTAGAACTACCTTCTCTAAATGAAATTCCATTATTTTCAACTAACTGAATACCTTTTATTCCTATTATTCTCTGGTCCTAACTTGATGTCTATACCTAAGTTTTTCCAATATACCCACCATTTATAATAGAAGAAATAGACTTATGTCCTCCTCCACCTAACAAAACATAATCATCTGAAGAATTATTTTTACAGAATCCAGCAGAATACATATTACCCTGAGCTTCTAACCATACATTTCCAGCCTCACTACCATCCACGTCCATAACTTTTAGACCTTTAGAAGCTCTATAAGAATCGTAATCTGTATATACTAGTCCAACTGCCTAACTCCCATTTTCACTAAATACAATTCTGGGGTTCGTGGTAGCATTTGTCATTACATTATTAGTAGCATGTGTAATATATAGATCACCATTAGACTCTATTTTTGCAATCCCAGGGAATCTTAAT
>NZ_JBJDXL010000127.1:0-6232 GCF_051866655.1 Intestinibacter sp. | reverse complement strand
GTTCTTAAAAAAGGACTTCAAGACGTACTAAAGAGAAACAAACATGTCAAATCAAAAAGACCAGGAGAATACGGTGAAGGTGGAGCAGGTGTTACTATAGTAACTTTAAAATAAAGGTGAAAAATATGATAATAGTATCAGCTTGTTTATTAGGAGAAAACTGTAAATACAGCGGTGGAAATAATAAATCAGAAAAAGTACTAGAATATTTAAAGGATAAAGAATATATTGCAGTATGTCCAGAGCAATTAGGAGGCTTGACAACTCCTAGAGATCCATCAGAGATAATAACTCACGGTGATAAAGACGGCAAGGATGTACTAAATGGCAAAACAAAGGTCGTATCAAATAAAGGGATAGATGTGACATCGAACTTTATAAAGGGTGCAGAGCAAGCTTTAAAAATAGCTCAAAAAAATAACGTAACAGAGGCTATTTTAAAGGCAAGCAGTCCATCTTGTGGTTGTAGATATATATATGATGGGACTTTTTCAAAGAAAAAAATAAAGGGGATGGGAGTTACAGCTTCTATCCTCCACGAAAATAATATAAAAATAATAGATGAAGAACAAATATAATGTTAAATATCTTGAAAAAATTCATAATTTGATTTAACATAAAATAATAAAATACGAACGTATTACGGCAAGAGAGGAGAAAACAATGCAAGATTTCAAGGCAGCAGTAGCAAATTGTCTTAAAAGTAAAATAGAAGATTTATCTTATGATGAGATATTACAGCTTATAGAAATACCACCAAATAAAGATATGGGAGATTATGCGTTTCCATGCTTTAAATTAGCAAAGGTCTTTAGAAAAGCACCAAATTTAATAGCACAAGATATAGCGGAAAGTATACCAGCAGAAGGAGACATATCAAAGGTAGTTCCAATGGGAGGATATGTTAACTTTTTCGTGAATAAATCACAATTAGCAAAAACTGTTATAAACAACGTATTAACTCAAAAAGACGACTATGGCAAGAGTAAAATAGGTGAAGGAAAGAACATAATAGTAGAGTTCTCATCTCCTAATATAGCAAAGCCTTTCCATATAGGTCATATAAGAACAACTGTTATAGGTAATGCAATATATAAATTATACGATTCTCAAGGGTATAATACTATAAGAATAAACCACTTAGGTGATTACGGTACTCAATTTGGTAAGCTAATAGTTGCTTTCAAAAAATGGGGTGACAAAGAAACAGTAGAAAAAAATCCTATAAAAGAATTACTAGCTCTATATATAAAATTCCACGATGTAGCTAAAGAACAACCAGAGCTAGAAGAAGAAGCTAGAGCATGGTTCGTTAAATTAGAAAACGGAGATGAAGAAGCTAAGGAATTATGGACTTGGTTCAGAAACGAAAGCTTAAAGGAATTCGACAAGGTTTATAAATTAATGGATATAGAATTTGATTCATTTGCTGGAGAAAGCTTCTACACAGATAAAATGGATGCAGTAATAAAAGAATTAGAAGATAAACACCTTCTAAAAGAATCTAGAGGAGCTAAAATCGTAGACTTAGAAGAATACGGTATGCCACCAGCTCTTATCCAAAAAAATGACGGTTCTACTTTATACATGACAAGAGATCTAGCAGCAGCAATATACAGAAAGAACACATATAACTTTGATAAATGTATATATGTAGTTGCATCTCAACAAAACCTTCATTTCCAACAATGGTTCAAGGTAATAGAGCTTATGGGATATGACTGGTACGATAAGCTAGAACACGTTAACTTCGGTATGGTATCTCTAGAAGGAGGAACTTTATCTACAAGAAATGGTAGAGTTGTATTCTTAGAAGATGTACTTGACCAAGCTATACAAAAGACTAGAGAAATAATAGAAAGCAAAAATCCTGATATAGAAAATATAGATCAAACAGTTAAAGACGTAGGTGTTGGAGCTGTTATATTCCAAGAATTATCAAACAGCAGAATAAAAGACTACGTATTCACTTGGGATAAAACATTGAGCTTTGACGGAGAAACTGGACCATATGTTCAATACACTCATGCAAGATGCTGTTCAGTTTTAAGAAAAGCAGGAGAAGAAGCTACAACAGATATAAACTACGACTTATTATCTGATGAAGATAGTTCAGAGGTATTAAAATTAATAGGCGACTTCAATAAAAACATATTAGTTGCTTTAAGAAAGAGTGAACCACACATAATAACTAGATTTGTTTTAGATCTAGCACAAGCATTCAACAAATTCTACCATGATAATCCAATATTAGTAGATGATGCTGAAGTTAGAAAGGCTAGACTTGCATTAGTTGAAGCTACTAGACAAACTATCAAAAATGCTTTAGCATTATTAGGAATGCATGCACCAGAAAGAATGTAATTAAAGTAAAATTTAAAAGGGGCTGTTGTACTATGGGGAGACCTAAAAATAGTGCGGGGCTCCTTTTTATTAGTAGAAATAAAAAAGAGGGCAAAGGAGGATGCATCTCGAGTGAAGGATGATTTAATTAAAAATTGTTATATATCAGCGTTTGATATAGAGGATAGCAGTCTAAAAAATTTAATAATAATAGGGACTAAATGTCTAATAGATAATAAATCTCAGAGAAATGTGTACACTGACAACAAAAGGCTTCGAGATGAGTTGATTTATTTTAATTTTTACGATAATAAGCCGAAATATGCAGATGTTTTGAATTTATTGTTGCCTCTTATTTTATCAAATACAAACATACAAAAAAGTGAGGAAGAGGTATTATCCTTGATTCAGAAGTATATAAAATATCTTAAAAAGGATCAGTACTTATTTGATTACATTTTAGCTTCTGTATTATATAATAGTCTTATTCATAATTTAATGGATAATCCAAATATGGAATACGAAGAAATACTTCAATCTATTAAAGAAAAAATGATCGGATTACAAATAGATTTAGAAAAGCCTAGCATGATAAAATTTCAAATGGCTAGAATAAAAGCTATACAAATTATAGACAATTATATAGATTTAAAGGTATGTGATTATAAGGAAAATGAAATAATAACGAATTTATTAAATGTGATTTACGATATTTACATAGAAGATAGAGAATGTATAAATGATGGAATTTCTAGTATAAAAAAATCTATATTATCTATACTATCAGCAGATGCAAATTTAAATATAGAAAATATAGATTTTATATCTTCAATGGCTGTATATATTACTAAATTAAGAAAATACTCAATAAATAAATCTGAATACACCAAGAGTTCGGATCCAAGAAGTCTAATTAATTTGAATCAAGGCGATACTATAGTAGATCCAATTTTAAATAAAATACAGGTTATATCTAAGGATTTTTCTGATAATATATTGAGAATTTCTGTCAAAGCAAAATCTGGAAAATATACATTTAATTTTAAAAAAATCTAGCAATTTTGTTCTAGATAGTTAATAAATTGGTCTTCACTAGTTTCTGTCAAAAAACACAGTTCCTTTACTATGCTGTTTCTAAGCTCGATAAAGTCAGGATTATTTGTTTTTTTGCCTGTGAATTCTAGTGACTTTATAATTAATAGTAAGTCTCTTTTTGATAAATCGTTAATAGTAACTTGATCAATTAATTCCATAGCGAACTCCTTTTCTAAAGTAATTATATACTATTATATTACAACATTATTTGATTTAAATATAGAGGAAAACCGTGTATAAAATAAAAAAGAGGTGAAAAATTTGAAAATATTGCTTACAACTTTGAATTCAAAGTTTATACATACTAATTTAGCGATTAGATATATAAAGGAAAGTATAAAAGATTTAGCAGATGTCGAAATAAGAGAGTACACTATTAATAATCAATTAGATTATATTTTAAAGGATATATATTTGGCTGGATACGATGCTGTATTTTTTTCAACATATATTTGGAATGTGTACGATATAGTCAAATTATGTGAAAATCTAAAAAAAGTAAATCCTAAATTAATAATAGGCTTAGGTGGACCTGAGGTTTCTTATGACAGTGAAGAAGCAATGACTAAGTATGAATTTGTCGATTATATACTTCGCGGTGAAGGTGAGATGGTTATGAGAGACTTAGTTAAATACTTCAACGGAGAGATGGACATAAAGGCTGTAGATGGTGTTACCTATAGATGTGGTGACGAGGTTATAAAAAATAAAGAAAGAGAATTATTAAAAGACTTAGATTTAATACCAAGTCCATATGAAAATTTAAACGTAAAGGAATATGAAAATAGAATCGTATACTACGAAACATCTAGAGGATGTCCTTTTAACTGCCAATATTGTCTATCTTCAGCTATAAAGGGGCTTAGATATTTTAGTATAGATAGAGTCAAAAGAGACCTTAAAAAATTAATAGATGCAAAAGTATCTCAAATAAAATTTATAGACAGAACCTTCAATGCAAATAAAAAATTTGCAAAGGAAATAATGAAATTCCTTATGGAAAATGACAACGGATACACTACATATCACTTTGAGGTTACAGCACACTTATTAGATGATGATATGCTGGAGTTTTTAAAGGATTGCAAGGAAGGATTATTCCAATTTGAGATAGGAGTTCAAACTACAAATCAAGAGGCTCTAGATGCAGTTGGAAGAAGAGATGATTTTGAAAAACTATCTCATGTTGTAAAAACTATAGAATCTTACCAAAATATCCATCAACATCTAGATTTAATAGCTGGACTACCTTATGAAGGATACGATAGCTTCGAAAAATCATTTAACGATGTATTTGCATTACAAATAGAGCAATTACAATTGGGATTTTTAAAGATGATAAAGGGTACAGGTATGAGAGCGAGAGCAGAAGAATTTGAGTATGAATACAAGAATTACGCTCCATATGAAGTGCTTTGCAATAAATTCATAAGTTACGATGAAATATTAAAATTAAAGGATATAGAAGATATATTAGAGAGATATTACAACTCTAATAATTTCTCATTATCTGTAAAATATATAATTGAAAATTACTACAGTGAAAGTGCGTTTAAGTTCTTCGAGGACTTTGCAAATTATTTCAATAAAATGGGATATTTCCACCTTGCCCAAGGAAAAAATCAGCTGTACAGTATATTAGCAGACTTTTACAAAGAAAAAGTCGGTGAAAACTACGATTTATTCATGGAAATACTAAAATACGACTATGTTTCTCTAGGAAAAATATCAAGTGTTCCAAATATATTTAATAAAATAGAAGTTAAAGATATGAAGGCTAGAGTACATGAGTTTTTACACAACAGAGAAAATCTAGAAAAATATCTACCTAAGCATGTAGATACACCTGCAAAATATATATTGAAATATGTTCATTTTGAATGCTTCAAATACGATATATTGAAATTAAAGGAAGATATTCATGCAAAACTAGACAAGCAAGAAGCTGTAATTTTATTTGTGTACGATGATATAAAGGTATTTGAAAAATCTAGAACCTACAAAGTCGAGCTTAAAGAGCTTGAAAACAAGTAAAATATAAATAAGGAGGACAAACATGAAATTTAGAATAGATAAATATTTACTACCTAAAGCAGATGAATTGGCATTTATAACAATTAAAGAAGATGCAGAATTTCATATAGAAGGCTATAAGGTACCAAAAAACGGATTAAATGTACCTATAAAAAACGAAGTACTAGTAAAAGGTATAAAGGAAAACACTGCACAAGAAGGATTAAACTCTATGTCTATAGCAGATGCTATGATATATATAATAGGTATAGACCCACAATTTAAATACAACGATGAATATAAGAAATTTTTAAAGGCTTTAGAAGCAAATGTAAAATTCGACACAAGATCATATATGGGATATATGTCTAGAAAATATTTCGAAATAGGAGAAGTAACAGATGCACTTATATATGTAAAGGCTCTTATTACATTATATCCAGACGACGTTCAAGGATTATATAACTATGCTATAGTATGCCAAGAGCTAGCTACTCAATACCAAAAAGACTACGATGCAAAGGCAATGAATGATATGCTATTAGAGGCAGGGGAAAAGCTTGAAAAAGTAACTAACCTAGATCCAAATTTTGCCCTTGCTTATTACCATTTAGGATATCACTACTACAATCAAAGCCAATACATAAAATCAAAGGTAATCTGGGAAGAAGCGCTTAAATTAGGTCTAGACGAGGACTTTGCCGCAGAAGTACAAGACAATCTAGGTAAAATGTACTCTAAGGTAGAATACGAAGAAGGATATACTCTAGTATTCCAAGGA
>NZ_JBJDXL010000126.1:0-6239 GCF_051866655.1 Intestinibacter sp. | reverse complement strand
AGAGATTTTAGTAGGAACTGATAACTTTGAATTTGATGGATTTAAATTTTATAATTCATTAGATTATATAATAAAAAATGAACCAGTTAAGACTAAAATAATAATTCCTCATTTTGAAGAAGTTGTAGATGGATATAATTTAGATCTATATGATTCAGTATATAAAGTAACTAATAGTATATTTCTGTTATCTAGAGATAACGATAATAAGAAACTTATAAGATTAGCAAACTTTATAGAAACTACTAGACTTAGAGCAATTTCTTTAAAAAAAGAAAGAAGAAAAGCTGCTGTAGTATGGAGAAAGTACTTTGATACTATAAATAGCTTTGCCACATTATTTGATCTTTATTATGATAATAGAGTAATAAAGAAGAAAACATTTAATTATGGCTATGCTATTTCAGTACATAAGTCACAAGGAACTACATTAGGCAATGTATTTGTAGATATAGGTAATATAAATACAGTTTGGGACAAGAATGAGTTACAACAATTACAATATGTAGCTCTATCTAGAACAAGAGGAAATGCTTATATACTAATATGATAATAAAATTAGCATATTGTGAAGGAAAAGGAGATACTCTTTATAAGCAATTATTTAGTTATACTAATAATGCTAATATAGACTTAATCTCTTATGATGAAGATTACTATAAAGAAAAGAAAGATTCCTTTAAATTAAAAGGGTCTTGTGGAGCTAGATTAACTCCATTTTGTGCTATTTATGATGATACAAAGAATCTTATAAAAGCATTTTATAGTGAAACTGGAGAATGTACATTTAATAATATAAAAGATTTTATAGATGAAAGCAGAAAAATATCAGGCTGATATAAGTAGAATTTATCCATATTTAGGTATTTATAATGGATATGTAGTAATGTTTACTAAACCTAAATCAGGATTTTATATATTTATTCCAGAAGAGGATAAGGATGATGATAATGGCTCTACTCCTTTAGGATATTATTCAGAAAATATAATAGAAAAATATTTTTCTATGTTTGAAGGATTAATTACTCTAAGCAATTAAATATATGAAAATATTAATTAATCCAGATGTTCATGGAAGATCCTTTTGGAAATATTCTATAGAGCATAAAAATAAATTTGATAAAATAGTATTTTTAGGAGATTATTTAGATCCATATTCTCCTGACTTACTAAAAACTGAAGAAGATAACTTTAAAGAGATTATTCAATTTAAAAAGGATAATCTTGATAAAGTTATTTTGCTTTTAGGTAATCACGACGGTCATTATATAAGCCATGCAATGCTTAAAAGCTCTAGATGTAGCTTTTGGAAAGTTGAAGAGTATAGAAAGTTGTTTTTAGACAATATAGACTTGTTTCAACTAATTTATATCCATGATGAGTATCTATTCTCTCATGCAGGTGTGTATCAAGAATGGTTGAAATTATGCCATTTAAATATAGACAATCTAATTAATTATGACTTAGATAAACTGGCACATTGTCTAAACTTCTTAGATAGATATAGAGGTGGAGATGGTGATGTAGGAAGTTGTATATGGGCGGATATATCAGATAGTGAAACTCAAAAACTATTAGAAGGATATTATCATATATTTGGGCATACTCAACTTAGATTTCCAGTAATTACTAAGGAGTTTGCTTGTCTAGACTGTAGAGTTCCTTTCTCATTAGATTGCGAAACAGGAAAAATAAAGAAATTAATGAATAATCCAACAGAGTGGTAAATTTAAAAAGATTTTATTATGATTAATTGTATTCCCAAACCAGTAAAAAGAGGTGCTATCCAATTTGGCCCTCATAGTTATATGGAGATTAGATCTCTTATTGGAGATTCTAATATGGATGACCATAAGGGTCAAGCATTGGTAAATACCAAAAGACATGGTTGGCAAAATGTAGACTTTGGTGACTATTTAGTATTTGATGAAGATAGTAGACTTCTTAAAGTATTATCCCCTGAAGATTTTGGTAATAACTATACAGTAGAGTAAATATGAAACTAGGTGTATATAAAAATTATGATATTTCTGTTTATGGAGATCTAGATATAGATGTAGAAGATTATGTAAATTGGCTTAAAGGAGATAAACCTACTAGAGAGAATCTACAAAAATATATAGAAGAGGATTTCGACAGTAATTTAAGTATTACAATTTGGGACAAAAATCTTGATTATGACATGGAATCTTATGATGACATATCATTCTCTGGTGCTGTAGAATATAAGTTATTATTTAATAAAGTAGAAGAATTACAAAATGAACTTAAAAACTCGAATACATCTATGGAATGAATATTATAATCCATTTTATATATGGTGGAGGTGTAGAAAGTATTTTAAATTTCCCAATATAAAAATACATACTGGAGGAATGACTTGGTTCTTTGGTTTTCCTATATATCAAGAATATATAAATAAATTTATTGATTTTAGAATATCTGCATTAGGTTGGAAAGATAAATATAATTCTCCTAGATATGAATGGGATCCCTATATATCAATAACTCTATTTAGAAAATGGCAATTAATTATATTCTTTGGATATTGGGGTAAAACTAATGATGGAGTAAAGGATTTAGCTACATGGGAAGCTATGTTAGATTATCTTTATTATAATATTCCATTAGATAAACTAGTAGATAGACATACTTGGGGATCAATAAATAAAGATAAAGAATTAACAACTATAAAAGAATTTATTAAATGGAAGTAAAAGTAATTAATAAATCTAAAAATAAATTACCAGAATATGCAACTTCTGGTTCTGCTGGTTGTGATTTAATGGCAGATTTTTCTAGTGCAGATAATATTATGGCTCATAATTCATTCATTACTTGGAATAATGATAAAACTATTATAGAGTCTATAACTATTAGACCTGGAGGAAGAGCATTAATTCCTACTAATTTATTTACAGCTATTCCAGAAGGATATGAAGTACAAGTAAGAAGTAGAAGTGGGTCAGCTATTAAAAAAGGTGTATTCTGTCTTAATTCACCAGGTACTATAGATAGTGATTTTAGGAATGGCTGGGGCGTAATTTTAGCTAACTTTGGTTCAGAGAACTTTGAAATTAAACAAGGAGATAGAATCGCACAAGCTATTCTTAATAAAGTAGAGCCGATTGCTTGGAAAGAAGTAGAAAATTTAGATATAACTGATAGAGGTTTAGGAGGATTTGGAAGTACTGATACTAAAAGTCCAAATATAACTGCTAAAGAAATTTTAGAAGATAATATTGAATCTAAATCTAAAAATAAGTCTAAATCTAAATGATTGGGGGGAATGTATTAATATCTAGAGACTCTAAAGGAAAAATTAGAGTAGTTGAAATAAGTTATCAGTGGGAAGATGACTATAATGGATTCATGATAAGAAGAAAAACTTATCAATATGGAGGAAAAGCTATAGATCATCCTGAGATAGTTATTACTAAAGGTAAAGCTAAAAGAACTGTAACTGAACAAGCTAGATTAGAGTATAATTCTCATTTAAAGAAATATCAAGATAAGGGATATAAACTATTAGAGAAAGATATTAGTAATTATTCTTTAGAAGATCTAGATAATATTCTTCCAGAATTTACTACTGATGCTAATGGATTTCAAAAACATATGTTAGCTAAACAAGCTGATAAAGTAGCAGCTTCTGCTTTTGAAAAGGAATGGTATGCTTCAAGAAAAATAGATGGTACTAGATGTTCCTTCTATTATAAAGATGGAGTTATTAAAACTGCAAGTAGAGGTGGTGGAGATTATGATCCAGCTTGCCAACATTTCATTACTAATAAGAAATTAATTACATTCTTTGAAAATCATCCAGATTATATACTAGATGGAGAACTTTATAAGCATGGAAAATCACTGCAACAGATTAGTGGAGCAGCTAGATTAGAGAAAAATGCTTATGATTGTGATTGGCTTGAATATTATATTTATGATGTAATGATTCCTAATATACCATTTAAAGATAGACTAGAAATTCTAGAAGAAATACAAGATGAATTAGGTTTAGGATTTGACCCTGAACACATTTGGAATGAAGGAGATCTTCAAATGCAAATGGTTCCTCATGTAAAAGTATCTGGATGGTTAAATATTAAGAGTCTTCATGATAAATATGTATCTGAAGGATGGGAGGGAGTTGTAATTAGAGATCCTAGTAAGAATTATAAGTTTGGAGGTAGAGGAAATGAGATGATCAAGGTAAAAATGTATCAGGATGCAGAATTTCAAGTAACAGGAATATCTGAAGGACTTAGAGACGAGGATCTTTGTTTTACATGTATTACTGATGATGGTAAAGAGTTCAAGGCCAAACCTATGGGAAGTAGAGAACTAAAACAAGCTTATAGAAATAATCTTGATCAAATCGTAGGTAAAATGGCAACCGTTAAATTCTTTTATTATTCAGATGATGGTACTCCATTACAACCAGTCTTAAAATGTATTAGAGATTATGAATAAAAGTTTTGTTCCTAAATACTTTGATTTCTCACAAGCATTAGAGTTTCTAAAAGATGGACTATCAGTAACTAATACTAATTATGTCTCTCATTTTAGAATATTATTAAAAGATAATAAATTCATATTAACTAATTTTACTAAAGTTTATAGTGATGACAAGGGAAATCTTACTTATATTGCTATAGATGGAGAACAAGCTGTTTATGAGGAATTAGATTATATAGATAAGTATGATATATTAAACGAAGAATGGTTTATTTATGCAGGATAACTTAATACTACAGCATTTCAAGAATGTTACTCTACAACACATAAATAGAGATAAATTTGGACATGCTTCCTTTAAATTAGGAATTAAATATGTAATTCAAGATTTAGAAGTTTCAGTTCCAGATTTATATAAAGCAAATGGAATAGGAAAATGGAAAGCTACTATAAATTATGAATTAGATAAGAGGATAATAGAAACTGCTGAGATTATATTTAATGCTGCTATAAATAGATTAATAGATGTCTCTTTAAAGGAAAAAGATTATAAGACATTATTGTATTTAGAAAATCTTGATGATTGGTATTTAGTCAATTATGAAACTAATTAAATTCTATACACAAACTTGTGGGCCTTGTAAGGTAATGAAACCTATTATTGATAAACTAATTCAGAATCATCCTGAAATAGAATATCAAGAAGTAGATTGTACAGAAGGAGTTCCAGATGAATGGATTCAAACAGTAAGAAATGTTCCTACAATAATTATTATTAAAGATAATGCTCCAAATGAGAAAGCTGTAGGAATTAAAACTTATGAGTATTTGGAAAGTTTATTATGATATATCTAAGTGATAATTATGATATTAATTATGTAGCAGAATTTGTAGAAATTAAAGAATTTAGACCTCACTCTAATCCAGAAGTAACTAAATTAAAATGCTGTAAAGTTAATGGCTTTAATGTTATTACTAGCGTAGATTCTAAACCTGGAATGTATATTTATTTTCCAATAGAATGTTATATTAATAAGCAATTTCTAAGAGATAATAATCTATTTAGAAATCCATCTCTAAATGAAGATAAAACTACAATAGGGATATTTGAAGATAGAGGTAGAGTTAAAGTTATAAAACTTAAAGGAGAAATTAGTGAGGGATTTATAATTCCTGCGGATTCATTATCTAGATATGTTAATAATATAGAATTTTTCTATAAAAATATAACTCTGTTTGACAGAGTAAATAATATGATTTTATGTGAAAAATATTCTCCAAATAAAAAAGAAGATTCATTTAAAACAGATAATATAATGGAAGATCAATTTCATTATCATGTAAATACAGTGCAATTAAAAAGAATGCCTTACATGATAGGCCCAGATTCTTTAATTCAGATTTCTATTAAAACTAATGGTTCGAGTGGAATCTCTGCTAATTTAAAAGTTAATAAACCATTACATCAATCTTTTCTTGATAAGATTTTAAGAAGAAAACGTTATAAAGAAAGATATTATTCCTTCTTTGCATCAAGAAGTATGATTCAGGATTCTGAATTAGTAGAAGAAGTTGGAGAGTATAGTAAAGATAGAGAAAGAATCCATAATTTTCTATTTAAAAATATTCCTAAAGGACTTTCAGTTTACTATGAAATCCTAGGATATTGGTCTGACGGAACTCCTATTCAAGGAAAATGGGACTACGGTTTCACTAAACCAAAATCTCCTGATTCTTGGATTTATAATAAAAATTATGGAGTTGAAGTTTATCGTATTACATAT
>NZ_JBJDXL010000125.1:0-6252 GCF_051866655.1 Intestinibacter sp. | reverse complement strand
CTAGTTTCTGTTGATGATTTTATAGGAGGTGATGAGGATAATAATCAAGTGTGCGATATTATTCCAGATAATTCTGAACCATTAGAAGATACAGTAAATAAAGAATATACTGTTAAAGAATTAGAGAGATTACTTTCTAAATTAACTGTAAGAGAACATGATATTCTATGTATGTTCTATGGCATTGGGATGGACGCTGTTAATCCTAGAACTATAGCTGAAATGTTTGGAGTTGGGAATGAGAGAATTAGACAATTAAGAGACGCTGCTTTAGATAAGTTAAAACATAGATTTTCTAAACAACTTAAAAATTTATTGCAATGACATTTGGAGAAATTTTGAAAGAACTTGAAAATAGTAAAGTAGTACGTAGAACTTCTTATAGGTCAGATATAGTTGTCTATAAACAGATTCCTGCTTCTATTGGCACTAAGTATATTCTTAAAATGCAATCTACTCCTTCTGATATGAAAATTATGCTAATGAGAAAAGAAGCAGAACTTAATTTCAGAAATCAGTATATTGTATATGATTTCACTGATGAAGCTGCTACATATATTACATTTGATGGAGATGACATTACTGCAACAGATTGGGAAGTTGTTGATGTAATGAATTATGATCCATATGCAGAATGATAATTATCCTATAGGCAGTGCTAGTGATCCAAAAGCTCCATATAATGAACCATTGATGCATAAAGTAAATGTAGAAGTTGGTGTAGAGCTTGGTTTATTTCTAAAGGTAGAAGTTTATAATGAAGAAGAAATAGAAGAAGAAGTAAATAGGCAAATTTATTATAGATTTAAAAGTCCAGATACAGAGATAAACAATATTAAAATTTATACTGATGATTTTCCTAATAAGCAAGAATAGGAGTCTGTTTAAAAGTAATCTCTATAATGAATGTACACTAGAAGTAGCTTTAGAATGGCTAAATAAACTTGAAGAAGTAGAGGTTGATACAGAAACTATGGGTTTAGATTGTCATACTAAAGACTTACTTACTATACAACTTGGAAATCCAGAGAATCAGTATGTATTTGATTGGACCACATTAACTAAGGAAGAAAGGCAGATACTTAAAAACTACTTAGAAGGTGATAAACTTCTTATTGGAGTAAACCTTATGTTTGATCTTACCTTCTTATATAAGCAAGGAATCTGGCCTAAGAGAATTTATGACCTAATGATAGCAGAACAGCTAATTTATCTAGGTTATCCTAAGGTACTTACAGCAGAGTTAGTTAATGAACTTGGAATAGAATTTCCAATGTATGAACAATTAACTAAAGATGATGGAACTCCTTATTATGAACTTAGCTATTCTTTAAAAGCAATGGCCAAAAGGTATCTTGGGATTAATGTTGATAAAACTGTTCGTGGTGCTATCATAAATGAAGGTCTTACTGAAAGAGTTGTCCAGTATGCAGCCGGTGATGTTATGTGGCTTAGTAAAATCAAGGAAAAACAACTTATTGCTTTAAGAGAACAAGAATTAGAAAAAGCATGTGAGTTTGAGTGTTCCTTTGTGAGGGCTTTAGCTTATACTAAATATTGTGGAGTTCATTTGGATGCAAATAAATGGCAAGACAAAATGAATAATGACAATGCTAAACTATCTAATGCTATTTCTAAGCTTAATGAATGGGTTGTAAACTGGGACAAGAATAGAACACATATTGGAGATTGGGATATAAAGTATCCTGGAATTGATTTTAATGATCGAGATAGAGATTCTCTAGATAATCTTCTAAAAAATGGTTACAAACGATCTCCAGAAGATGACCTGGATTCCCCAAATGGTAAAGTCTCAGCTTATAAGAAGAAAGTTAAAAGTTTATTTACTAAGATAGATAGACAAGGAGATCTTTTTACTGGTTTTAACACAGAACCACAATGTACTATAAACTGGGCTAGTAATAAGCAGGTTGTACCATTCTTTGAATTACTTGGTATTAATTGTGATGGCTTTGATAAGAAAACTAAGAGGAAAAAGAAGACTATAGAAGAAGACCATTTAAAACCACAAAAGGATAAGTTTCCAATTATTCCACTATTTCTTGAATATCAAAAAGCTGCAAAAGTTGTATCTACATATGGGCAAAATTGGCTTAATGCTATAAACCCAAAAACTGGAAGAATACATGTAGAGGTCCATCCTATTGGAACAGACACGAGCCGTGTATCATCAGGAGGAGGTCCTTATAAACTTAACCAACAGAATTTACCAAATGATTCCATAACTAGAGGATGTTTTACTGCTGAAAAGGGCAATACGTGGCTTAGCTGTGATTACTCAGGACAGGAGAGCCGCATTATAGCATCTGTTTCTAGAGATACTTCTATGGTGGATCTATTTAAAGATCCAAAAGGAGATGTTCATAGCCTAGTAGCTTACATGAGTTATCAGAAAGAAATACCAAGAGATACAAAAATATCTGATATTAAAGAGAATTACCATCAATATAGACAATTCGCTAAATCTATTGAATTCGCAATTAATTATGGTGGTGATTTTAATACTATTTCTAGTAATATGAGTCTTCCAATTGATGAGGCTAAGAGAATATACGATAATTTCATGGCAGGTTTCCCAGGTGTTAAAGAATATCAAGATTACTGTAGAAAAGCTGTTGTAGTAAAAGGATATATCCTTATGAATCCAATTCTCAAACATAGAGCTCATATATTTGACTTTCCTTGGATGCTAAGAATACAAGAAAAATTTAAGGAAGAAGGATTCTGGGAATATTATAGAGAAATGAAAAAAAATGGAATTGTATGCGATACAATAAATACTGTAAAGAGGTATTTTAGAAGAAAATCTGAATCTGAGAAACAATCAATAAACTATCGTATACAAAACCGCGGAGCATGTGCCTATAAACTAGCTTCAATACTATTCTTCAATTGGATAGTGGATAAAAATTATCAGAACATAGTTAAAACCTGTGTTGAGGCACATGATGAGAAAAATGTAGAATGTCCTGAATCTATGAAAGATGAAGTATCTGCTAAATTATTGGAATGTATGATAGAAGGAGGAAAGCCATTCTGTCCTAATGTATTTCTTGGAGCAGATATGTCAATAGGAGACCATTGGATACACTAATATGATAATAAATTATACAATCTTACACTATGGAGAGACTGAAGTCAATATTGATGGAATTATTGATGACTTAAAAAGACATAATATATTAGAAGATGATATGGTAATAAATGACATTTATGATAACTACTACTATTATCTAGATAGGTATAGTACTATGCCTATGGATGGAGAACCAGATGAAGAGAGTCTCGATGATTTAGTAAATGTAATTATTGATAAGCTTCATGAATTACAGAATAAAGTATAATGTAATAGTAAACGGAAATACTATTACCAATAAAGAAATTATTGTTAAGAATAAGTGTAGTGAATTAGTAGCTAAAGTATCTCTTGAGGAATACCTTAGAAGAAAATATGAAGATTCATTTAATAGACTTATAATTAACAGTTGTTATGAAAATAATCCATTGTTTGAATTTTTCAATCTATGACAGTAGAAGTAGTAAAAGAATTTTTAGCTAACTTTCCAAAACCAAAAGAATGGAGAAATGGTCAGTTTGTATATAACATATTGTATAGAATTGATCATACTGCAGCAGAGTTTGCGCAATTTGAACAACATTCTGATTGTTATTATAATGATGATAAAATAGACGATTTTATTAAATATTGGACTAAAAAGGTTAATAGTTATGAGTAGTTATTTAAACATTTATGGAGTTCTTAAAGACTCTAAAAAGAAAATTTCTTTAGCAAGTTTTAGCAGAAGCCATCAATTATATCAAGAGCTTAATGACAATTTATCTATTCCATGGGCAGGTAATGATGATGTTTATATGGACTTAACTAATACTGACATACAAAGAGTTATTTCTAATGTTAATAAGCAAATATCGGAAGTAGATAAAAGGTTAAGTGAATATGAAAGACATGCTAATGGTAACATTGATATAATTAATGATATTCTTAGTTTTAAAGAGTACAGAGAAGAATTAATATCTACTAGAGAATACTTATATTTTCTTGAAGAGTTAATTGATAATACTACCTACAATTATGAAGACGCATTTGAAAAAATAATTTGTAATATATCATGAAGTATTTAGTACATGTTTGGACAGGGTATGCTGGTGATTATTTTAAAGTAGAATCAGATAATATTGATTCCATTTATCCACTAGCAGAAGAAAAATCGTATGAACATTTTATTGAATCTGGAGCTTATTCTATTGTAGTAGAAGAAAACCAAGATTTGGATGAGACTGATTTAGAAGTATTAATTGACGATAGTTATCATTACTCAATAGAGAAATTTGCTGGAACAGAAGAAGAATGGAATCAATATGAAGATTTGTGATAATTTTGAACAATTATCTACATTCTTTGACATATTAAAAGATTCAGATGATTTTTATTTTGTACAAATAATTCAGAGGAAAAAGGATGGGATTGAACTCCCGTCCTATACCTCTGGAGCACGTACAATAAGAAGTTTTTACTTTTTTAATAAAAAACATTTTCTAGAACAAAAGGAATATATCAAAGAATTATGTAGAAACAACAAAGCCAGAGCATACTTTTGGATAAATCCTAGAAATACCGTTGATGTGGCATGTGAATCTATCAAACAATTTGCTGAATTAATTCAAAGTGGAAATACTAAACAGGGAATAGCGGTGTATGATAGAGCTACTGGTTCTAGTAGAAGTGCAAAATATGACAAACTATGGATTGTAGACTTAGATTCTAAGGATATAGAATATAAGAATACTGTTATATCTTTAATAGAAGAATGCAGGCCAGAAGGAAATAAAATAAAATACATAATTCCAACTATTAATGGTTATCATTTAATTACTAGTAAGTTTGATAAGCATCTATTCCAACAAAAATTAGCTATTAAGCAATTAGATAATCTAGATATACATAATGATAATCCAACTCTTTTATATTATGAGCACAACTAATTTTATATACTGGTTATTTCCAGCAATGATACTAGGAACAATATTTTGGTTTCTTTTAATATTTATCAATCCAATTATAATGTCTTTGACTTTTGTATATGGATTAGGTCTAATAACTATTGATGAATTTAACAAGACACAAGAAGATAATTAAATATATGACAAAACTTAACAAAAATGAATAATATGAAAGGATCTTGCACTAAGAAGATTATTCTTTGTCGCGGATACAGGGATCAGGAAAGACAACATATGCAAAACAATGGGTATTAGAAGATCCAGAAAATAGAGTTAGGTTTAACAATGATGATATTAGAAATATGCTTGGAAAATACTGGGTTCCAAGTAGAGAAGAACTAGTGTCAAATTTAAAAGAAGCTTTTCTAAGCAAAGCAATGGGAGCAGGATATGATATTATTGTGGATAATATGAATCTTAATGAAAAAGAAATTAAATACTACAATAATTTTGTAACCATACATAATCAGTCTGAGAATTTGTGCAGTGATATTTTTGAAGGGGTTAGTAATATACAATATACAATAAAATTTAAAGACTTTTTCATTCCATTAGAAGAATGTATAAGAAGAGACTCTCTTAGAGAAAACCCCATAGGTGAGGAAGTAATTAGAAGTACATATGAAAGGTATAAATATATCATAGAATATGAATCCGAAAAAAGTTAAAGAAATAATACAATTATTACCAAAAGATTGTAATCCTAGATTAGGAGGTTCCTATAATCTATATCTTAGAGGTTTAGTAGACTCTTTTAGAGATATTGATATTATTATTGATAAGGGAACTATTGATAAAGTTAATTTACCATTTCCTAAAATTGAATCATTTCATGGAAAAGGTTTAAATAAAAGAATTAAGTATTGTATTAATGGACGTGAAGTAGATATTCTTGAAAGCATTAATCCTGCAGATTCTATATTTAACCCAATTATGGAAATATGGTTTGAAAGTGCTAATAATGTTATAAAAGCTAAAGAAAAAATTAATAATTATTTAAAAGAATTAAAATGACATTTATTATTCATTTTAAGGATGGTCATAGAGAAATGTATCACAACAGATATGATGAATCTATAGAACATGAAATAGATGCTGCATGGGATGATGTATATATGAAATTTCCAGATGCTGATTATATAGAATCTTTTTAATATGAAACTTATTAAACCTTCATTTGAAATAATTAAGCAACCTTCTGGTCTAGAA
>NZ_JBJDXL010000124.1:0-6265 GCF_051866655.1 Intestinibacter sp. | reverse complement strand
ATTATCAATGTTGGATGTGGAAGTTCATGGATATAAAATAAGAATGGGAGATTGGGTAGAGATAGATGGAAAAGTTCAACAAGTAGGATCTATTAGTTCTACATTAGTAGATGGTGGTGTTACTTTAGCTGAAGTTAGATCTCTCCCTTCTGTAAAGAAACTAGGATCTAAAGGAAGGAATATTAGAGCACAAAATTATGAAGTATTAATTACTACAGAAAATATCAATAATGGAAGATCAGAATTTGATCTATACGATTTAGATTCTGTAAATTTTATTTATAAATTAAAAGAATTTGTTGAAAATTTTGAACAGCATAAATCTGATAATGATATATTATATCAAATATTTTCAGAAATTAATAATAGTATAGAATATAAAGATGGAGATTTTAAACTTGATTTAGAAACTTTAATAGATTCTAAATCCACAGAAAAATCAGTTAAAGAATTAATTCCTTATGTAAAAGATAAAATTCAAAAAGATTTAAGGAGTATTTCTGATGGATTTTATCCTATTCCTATTAGTTTTAGAATTGAAAATGCTTCTGATAACTATGCTACTATATTAACATCTAAATATTCTGCAAATGAAATCGCAGTAGATAAACCTTTTGCTGATAAATTTTTATTAGATGAAGGAGATAATTTATCAGATGTAAACGAAAAGTTCTTTATTAATAAGCTTACCAATAGAGGTAGAACTAATTTAGATAAAGAATATTGGACTGCTGCACTAATAGGAAAAAATTATAAACTTCATTTTGTAAGTTCAGAACAATTTAAAAACTTAAGAAATAATGTAAAAAATAAAAAAGATATAACAGAAATAAATATAGAAAGTCAAAAAGTTATAACTCCAGAAATTACATATAGGGTTGTTGGAGATGTTATGTATCCAATAACTAGTAATATGAAGTTTTACCAAGTTACTATTTCTGGAGAATCCTTTGAAGTTGTTGTGGGAGCTTCTGTTGAAAATATAAGAGAAATATATAAGACTAATAATTTTTATACAGCAGATTTCAATATAACAACCGAAAATGAAGAATTATTATCTTTATATAATGAAGTAAATCATACTGATTACCCTGATTTAGATAGTTTCAAAAAGGTTAGTCATGATGATAGAAAAAAAGTAGAAATTAAGAGACAAGCTAAGAAAATGTATCAATCATTTAAAGAAGCTTGCAAAATAATTGCTGCTCGTATTCCTGCACAATCTATGCAATCTTTTATGAATATGAAGATTGTAGCATTCACTAATTTTGGAACTAATACTGTTCAGACTCCTTTAGAGATGCTTATCTTTGAAGGAAGTGACTTTAAAATATATTGAAGTCGTTAAATCTCGTGAATTGCGGGAAATTCCTTAAGTTTACTATACTAAATTAAAGTAGAAATATATTTAATGGCTATAATTAACTATTATAGGTAAGTAAAAAGTAGTAAAATTGGATAATCCGCAGCTAAGTGTCTTGTATATAAGATAAAAGTTCATCGACTATCCCCATGGGAGTAGGATTTATTCCGAAGCGCGAGACTCTTAATATAAATACGTGATATTTATTAAGAGATGATATAGTCAGTCTTTATATGAAAGTATAAAGGTAAAACGGATATTGATAAAATCTATGTAATGATGTCTTCTATATCAAAAAATGGAATTTATTCTGATTGGTCTCCATATTTTAATTATTACTCAGATAATAATTTTAATATTGCAAAAACATTACCTTTACCATCTAGAATAGAATATCAGATAGGTAGTAAAGAAGACATAGATAAAGATAATTCTAATACAGTAGATGTTTCAGAGTATGTAGATGTGCTTGATTTGTATAATATACATAAGAAAAATAGATCTAATGAAGAAAATTATAGAATGTTTGTAGAAAGATTTAATTCTTTAATGACTGCTATTAAGGATAAGAATAGAATTTATTCTAATACTAGAGGATCTGAATTGTTAAGTTTCATAAATAAGCATACAATGTATAAATATAATGAATCAGAAGTAATAAAGAATATGATATTTAATTATATGTATACTATTGGAGCAAATCCTAAGAATTATCTATCAGAGACCTCTGTATTAACTGTAGCTCCTGCTAGAAAGGCCGCAGCGAAATCTAGCATGGGTAAGTTTGGAAATAATAATTCTAATGAAAATCCTGGAGCAAAAATGAATGCTCAAGATCAGAATATGGTAGGAAAGTCTTCTATTGCTGTTTATGCTAATGGAATTAAAGCTTTCTCTTCGTTATTGTTATTCTTTCAGGATAAATTAACCAATATAGATAAAGCTAATGAAATCTTTAATTCTAAATTAAAAGAATTTTCTAAAATAATAGACGAAGATCTTCAAAAAATAAAAAACAGTAGGCCAGATTTAGCAGAATATATTAATAATAAAATTTCAGAATATAATAGTAACCTCAAAGCTTTCGAATTACTAGATTCATTAGATATACCTGCTCTTTATGCTGTTTATAAACCTTTTGCTGATTTAGCAGAACTTATATCTAAGTATGAAGACAATAATAATGTTTCAGTAGATGATTTAACTCCAACAAATTTAGGTGCTACAGGAGATGGTTTCATACAAAGTGGATTTTATCTAAAAGATGATAATAATTATATAACAGCAATAAAAAATTTAGTATATTTGCACTATTATAAAGATGTGAGAAGATTTAAAATTGGAGGAAGAGAATATAAGTTTAAGGATGCAGATGGAGAATTTACTATTAAATTATCTACTACTCTTCCTAATATCAATATATTATCTAATCCAAGTGAATTTCTTACTGGACTAAAAAATGATATTTTGAATAATAAAATACAGGAAGATGTCTATGAAACTTTAGGAATTATGCTTAATGTAAGTACCGATTAAAAATAAATGAGAATACTCAAAAATTCTTGAGAAATATTTTATTAATATAAAAATTATTGTTATCTTTGTGCCATTATTAATCTAAAACATTAATGCTATGGTTAACGAAGAATTAAAACAATTAATTAAAAAACTTTACGTAGACGGAGTTAAAACTATTACTCAAGAATATCTAGATAAAATTCATTCTCCAATTGCTTTAGCTTATTGGTTTATGGATGATGGTACTCAAAGGGGTACAATAGCAACAAATTGCTTTAGTCTACAAGAACAAGAATTATTAGTAGATTGGATGGCTAATAAATGGAATATATTATGTTCCTTACAAAAAAATAAAGATTCTTATGTATTACATATTTTAGAGGAATCTAGAAAAAAATTTGAAGAACTAATATTTCCATATATGATTCCATCAATGTATTATAAATTAAAGTATTTTAATGCAGAGTCGGTGTAAAATCCAGTGAACTCAGGGAAGTCCCTTAGAGCTTTAACTACCAAATATAATTAGTAATAATTATATGGCTGAAGTAATTACTCAGGTATGGTAAAAAGGTTAAAGATTGGGTAATCCTGATCTAAGTTTCCTTGATAAGGAAAAAAGAGCAACGACTAGTAAGTCCTATTAAATAATAGGCATAAAATCTAAGTAGATTCGAAGCGCTGGACACTAAAAATTAGTGATGATATAGTCTGAACATTACTAGAAATAGTAAGAGAATATGTGGAAACGACATATTTATAACATAATTGAATGCTAAAGAGCTTGTCTTAGAGAAGATAAATGGGGCAGGAAAGCTCGCTAATGTTTATATTTATCTTATTGCATCTGGTGCATCTTTTGATAGTATTACTAGATTTATGACATCTAAGCTGATTAATGCAGTAGGTAAAGAAGCTAATTCCTCTCTGTTTAAAGAAGACACAAAGTATAATAATTTACAAAGAGCAATTAATACATATAGAGCAGGAGTAAATTTATCTGATTTTATTCCTGGAGAATATATTAATAATGCTGTATCCAAATTAAATAATCTAGTAAAAGAATTAGGAATTAAATATCATACTTCTGATAATAGAGCAAAATTTACAGAAAAATTTGGAACTTTAACAGCTAAGGAAATAGGACAAATTATTTCTCATATTAATAATAATAACATTAAATTTAATCTAGATAAGAGAACTAAAGATGAAATAGAAGCATTTGAAGACTATGAATATTCTACAATAAAACTTAAAGAAAGCACTTTCTTAATTAATAGATTTTTAAATAAGGCTTTATCTAGAGCACTTTTGTTAGAAAGTGAAGGTTTGTTGGAAAGTAAAAGTACTCTAAATAAATTAGCCGCTTTTGCTGAGGGAGGTCAAGAAATTAGTACATATTCTCAATTATGTGGTATAAATCAAGGAGTTAAAGCATTAAGGAACGAATACTTTACTAAACTTCAAACATTAGAAAAGTTTATAAGCGATAAAATAGACTTATATATTGTTGAAATAGATGGCTTACATTATAGATTTGATTTTCTAAGATTTATATCTGATGAAGATTATAGAAATGATGCTATTTTAAGATATGAGAGGGCAAAAACATCTTTTAATATACTTGAAGCAATTAATAGTTCTCCTCATTTAAGAGAAATGTATAGAGCTATGTATGTATCAGATCATTTACTATCATCATTTTCTTATAAATATAATTTATATAAGAAGTTAATAAATGATTCAAGAGTATATTCAGGAAAAGTACAGGGAGAAGATAAGTCTAAAATTATAATTGGATTTATTAATGACTTAGTAACTGCTGAGTTTTTTGATAGATCTGGAATAAATATAAATTTACAAAATCCTATTACTATCTATAATTCAGATTTCTCTGATTCATTAAGTAATATAAAGTCTCTTACTCTTAATAATGTTTTTAATAGGGCATCTTTTAAAAGATGGATGGAATCTTATGTTATTCCAACTCTTAAAAAGAATTACCCTAATAATTCTTTTATAAAGGATTTAACTCCAGATTCTACTAAATCTCAAATAGGCTCTTCAAAAATATTTTATAAACTTCCAATTGATTTAAATAAAGTTGTAGGAGATTATAATGAGGTGTTATATGACAACTATGTATTAGATTTTAATAATTTAAGGCAATTTAAATTTGAAGGAAACAATATTGGGGATTTGTTTTTTATATACAATCTTCTTATTAGTAACAATAGTTTTGGAGGAAAAACTATTACTAGAATATTTGAAGATATGGTAAGAGAGGCAGATTCGAACAGTATAGTTTCCAAATTCTTAGAATTTGAATCTAATCTTTCTAATTTAAATATTGATTATGATATAAATGATTTGAATATAAGGTTTAAACCTCAAACTAGAGTTAATATATTATTTAATAGTTCTAGGGTAGAGACTTTTAATGGAGAAACTTTTGAAGTATTTACTAAAGATAACACATCTATGTTATTCTTTAAAGATAAAACAAATAAAGAGTTTTCAAGAAAGGTTAATACTGTACATGATAAATTGATGGAATTATTTGATAATAATAAAATACAAATAAAATTAAGCTGCGATGAGTAAAAAAATCACAAGTTGTGTTCAATTTACTATAGGCAATAAAAAATACCAATTCAAAGATGTGGACATTAGTTCCACATCTTTGGATAATATTTTACGTTCTATATTGTCTAACCATAGTAATATTGGAGAAATTAATGAAATACTTGAAACTAAAACAGATATAAATGACATATTAGACGATAATCCAGAGTCCATTACTGATGTTGGAGATTTAGCTATAGGTAATCTTAACTTAAATGGACTTAATACTTTATCAATATTGCATACTCCTATTAAGGGAGATAGATTATCTTCATATCTATCATCTATAGTAAGTAACATGGATTATTTAGATAATAATATTTTGGTAAGTAATAATGTTAATTCTTGTTCTATTTATATAGGAAGTAAAAGGTCTTTTATAACTGTAAATCCAGAAATATTAAAAGATTCTATAAAAGTATCTCAGTTAATCTCCCTAAATTATGCTTTGAATAAATGTACCAATTACAATAGTCCTGTTTTTAGAACTCTTAAAGAGTATGTAGACAATATACAACATTCAGATTCTAAATTAGCAGAAGAATTAAGTGGTTTGAATAGTAGTTTGGCCGCTAAAAAATTATTATTATATGCTATTCAAAATCAAGATGAAGAAATATCTCTAAATATTTTAAATAGTATAGCTAAAATTATAAAACAAGAATCCGAATCTAGAGAGAAAATTAAAGGACTAGATTTTAATTCAGTTAAAGATATTACTAAATATAGTAATACTGTTTCCAAAATAGGAGATCATGA
>NZ_JBJDXL010000123.1:0-6269 GCF_051866655.1 Intestinibacter sp. | reverse complement strand
TGATATAGATGTGCCATTACCACTTACTAGTCAATTATTTGAAATACTTCAAGCGTTAAAAGTATCAGGACATATGAATGACGACCACAGTGGTATAGTTCAATATTTTGAAAAATTAGCTGGTATTAAAGTAAGCGATAAATAATAAAAATATAGACAGACAATGAAAATTAAGAGGAAAATTATATTTCTCTAAAATCTATGGAGAAATATAATTTCCTCAAAAAAATATAAAAAATAAAGGAAAGCAAATAAATAACTTATAGGAAATTTAGGAGGAAAAAATGATAACAGGTTATGGATTATTAATAGTTTTCGCAATATCTATATTAATATTGCTAGTTTCAATAATTAAATTTAAATTAAACCCTTTTATAGCACTATTATTAACATCAATTTTAACAGGATTTTTAGTACGTATGCCAATAGGTGATATATCTTCAACTATATCATCAGGATTTGGTAATACTTTAGGTTCAATAGGTATAGTAATTGGTTTAGGAATTGTATTTGGTAATGTATTGTCAGAATCAAAGGCGACACAATCTATAGCAAATGGATTACTTAGTAAAACAGGGAACAAAAACGCAGCAATAGCAGTTACAACAGCAGGATTTTTGATTTCAATACCAGTTTATATGGATGCAGCATTCGTTATAATGATGCCAATAGTAAAATACATAGCAGATAAAACTAAAAAATCATTAATGATATTTATATGTGCACTAGGTGTTGGGACAATAGTAGGACATGCAATGGTTATACCTACACCAGGACCATTATCAGTAGCAGCTAATATGAATGCAGATGTCGGAGCATTTATATTCTATTCTATATTATGTGCATTTCCAGCTATATTAGTCGGTGGTTGGCTATATGGAAAACGATTTAATAAGGCAGAAGCATTCAAAATGGATAAATCAGAAGCTGAAGTAGCAGCTACAGCAACAGAAAGCGACGAAAATATGCCATCATTTGGTTTATCAATGTTTACTTTATTATTTCCAATATGCATAATTTTATTATCAAATGTAATAAAAGCAGTATTACCTGCAGATTCAATGATAGTATCAGTAGCATCATTTTTAGGAGATAAAAACATAGCTTTATTAATAGGTTCAGTGGTAGCGTTTGCTTTACTTCACAGCTACTTTGAAAAAAGCTTTTCAGAGGTTGTTATTGAAGCAGCAGATTCAGCTGGTTTAATACTTTTAATAACAGGTGCAGGTGGAGCATTTGGTAGTGTTATAAATGCAAGTGGAATAGGAGATTTCTTAGTTGCTACAATGTCTGATTTAAGTATACCTGCAGTAGTACTTGGATTTGTATTAAGCGCTTTATTAAGAGTATCTCAAGGATCAACTACAGTAGCATTAGTTACAACATCTTCAATATTAGGACCTGCAATAGCTGCAACAAGTGCTTCTCCAGTATTAGTAGGTCTTGCAATTTGTGCAGGTGGTGTAGGATTATCACTTCCAAATGATTCAGGCTTCTGGGTATTATCTAGATTTGGTGGTATCTCAGTTAAAGACACATTGAATTCATGGACAATAGGTGGAACACTTGCTGGATTTTCAGCATTTGCAGTAGTTCTTATATTAAACGTATTAAATAGTGTAATAGGACTACCTGGACTATAAAATATAAAATTAGTATAGGTTTTTAAAATTAAAAATTTATTTAGTGTGAGGTAAAAAATTATGAAAACAGAATCAATAAGTGCAGATATATTAAATAGCTTTAAGAGCATAGACGAAACATATGTAGATGAACTATTAAATAAAGAAATAGAAAACAGCAATAAAAAAATAGTAGTTTTAGATGATGATCCAACAGGAGTACAAACTGTTCACGATGTATCAGTTTATACAGATTGGACAGAAGAAAGTATAAGAAATGGATTTGAAGAAGATAATAAATTATTTTATATACTTACAAATTCTCGTGGATTTACTACAGAACAAACAATCAAAGCTCATACAGAAATTGCAAATACTGTAGCAAAGGTAGGAGCTGATTTAAATAAAGAGTACATAATAATGAGTAGAAGTGATTCAACTTTAAGAGGTCATTATCCACTAGAAACTAAATTATTAAAGGATATTGAAGGAGAACACGGTAAAAAAATCGACGGTGAAATATTATGTCCGTTCTTTAAAGAAGGTGGAAGATTTACAATAAACAACATCCACTATGTAAAATACGACAATACTCTAGTGCCAGCAGGAGAAACTGAATTTGCAAAGGACAAAACATTTGGATACACTTCATCTGATATGTGTGAATACATAGAAGAAAAAACTAACGGAGAATACAAAAAAGAAGATGTAACTTGTATATCATTAGATGATATTAGAAGCTTAAATTTCGATAAAATAGAAAAACAATTACTAGATGTAAATAATTTTAATAAAATAGTAGTAAATGCAGTTGATTACTGCGACATAAAAGTATTCTGTGTAGCCTTATACAGAGCTATGGCAAAAGGAAAAACTTATATGTTTAGAACAGCTGCAGCGATAGTAAAGGTAATTGGAGGAATAACAGATCAGCCTCTACTTACAAAGGAAAAAATGATAGTTAAAGACAATAAAAATGGAGGAATTGTCGTAATAGGATCTCATACTAAAAAGACAACTTCTCAATTAGAATCATTAAAAGAAGTAGAAGGAATAGAATTTATAGAATTTGATTCTGATTTAGTTTTAGATGAAGCTAAATTTGAAGAAGAAATAAAAAGAGTAGTTTCTCTAAGTGAAAAATATATATCAGAAGGAACAACTGTAGTTACTTATACAAAGAGAAAATTATTAGTAGTAGAAAATGACAGCAAGGAAGATGCTTTAGTACGTTCGGTAAAAATATCAGATGCAGTACAATCTTTAGTTGGCAGACTTACTGTTGAACCAAGCTTTGTTATAGCTAAAGGAGGAATAACATCAAGTGATGTAGGAACAAAAGCGCTAGCAGTTAAAAAAGCTAATGTTATGGGACAAATAAAACCAGGAATACCGGTATGGCAAACTGGAGAAGAAAGTAAATTCCCTAAAACACCATATGTTATATTCCCAGGTAATGTAGGAGAAATAACTACATTAAAAGAAGCAGTAGAAATATTAATGTAGTATAAAAATCTAAAAAATATATAAAAGCCCCAAATTTGTTTTATAGTATTAAAAAAAATTTAAACAAAGAAGGGGCTTTTTTCATAGTACATATAAAATAATAAAAGTATACAGTATACTTTAGCAAGAATATTGAAAAATTTCAAAAGATAATATATATTAAATATAGTTGTAAATACAATAAAAATATATAAAAAAGTTGTAAATACATTAAAAATGGAGGATGTTTGGTAGATGATAGCTCAGATTTTAGCGGTTTTAATATTTTTAGCGATGTTTGTTTTAATAGTTGTAGATAAAATAGAGAGGCATATTGTTACGGTTGTCTGTGGATTTTTAGTAATTGTAGTTGTTTTTGGACTTTCTATGAATAGTTTAGAGGCAATTAAAGATATATTAAATATTCAGAGTATTTTTAAAATTGAGTTTTGGCACTCTTTAGGAAAAGCAGAAGAATCTAGTATGGGAATAAACTGGTCTACTATTATATTTATAGCAGGTATGATGGTAATGGTAGAAGGTATGGGAGAAGTTGGATTTTTCAGATGGCTTTGCTTAAATATTGCTAAAATGGTAAATTATAAAGTTATACCAATTTTAATTACTTTTATGATTATGTCTGGATTTTTAGCAATGTTTATAGATAGTATTACAGTAATTTTATTTTTAGTAGCTGTTACAATTGAGCTTGCTAATTTATTGAAATTTAATCCTGTACCGATTATAATTTCAGAGATATTTTGTGCAAATTTAGGAGGTTCAGCTACTATGTGCGGAGATCCACCTAATATTATAATAGGTACATCTTTAGGATATACATTTGGAGATTTTATTACAAACACAGGGATAATAGCTCTTATATCTATGGTGGTTATAATTTTTTATTTCTATATGTGTTTTAGAAATCAGCTTAAAGGCTGTGGTGTAGACCAAATTGAACGAGAAGAATATAATTTACAAGCAGTTAATTCTGAATATTATGCAGTAGAGTATGAAGATGCATCATATTATCCAAATCCAAAAGATGCAATTACAGATAAGAAAGGCTTTGTAATAAGCGCTATTATATTTGGAATTGCAGTTTTATTATTAATTACACATGCACAGACAGGATTTACAGTAGCATTTATTGGATTATTTGTAGCAATTTTAACATTGATTGCATCTGGAAAAAAAGCATTTAATTTGATTAAAAAAGTCGACTATAAAACAATATTATTTTTTATTGGATTATTTGTAGTAGTTGGAGGATTAGAAAAAACAGGTATATTAGAGATGATAGCTGGATTTATAGGAAAAGTAAGTGGAGGAAACATAAAATTAATGATAGCTATTATTATATGGGTATCTGGGATAGCAAGTGCTTTTGTAGATAATATACCTTTTGCAGCGACTATGATTCCAGTTATTAAAACACTTGCCATATCTCAAGGAGTACCTTTGTCAACTTTGGCGTGGACATTATCTATGGGGACTGATATAGGAGGAAGTGCTACACCTATAGGTGCTTCTGCCAATGTTGTTGGAATATCAGTTTCTGAAAAAGAAGGTTATTCAATTGGATGGAAAGATTATTGTAAGTATTCTTTCCCAGCTACAATAATAGTATTAACTATATCTATGGTGTATATATTTATTAAGTATCTGTAATATGCTATATTATTGTAATAAATATGTGTATTAAAAAATAATATATTTTACATTAATTTAAATATTAAAAACTTGTAAAGAGATATTAAAATAGAATGATTTCTATATTTATATCTCTTTTTTTCATAAAAAATAACATAAATATGTAACTATATATTGAATTTTTATAAAAATTTATATAACATAAAGATATAAATAATACTAAAAAATGGGATTGAAAAAGTAATAATGTTTAATAATTAGCACAATTATATGTAGTATTTATATAAAAAATAAAAATATGTCACACTAAATAAAAAAAAGTGTTTACAGAATAGCACATATAATTATATAATATACTATATAAGAAAAAAACATAAAAAGTATAGCATATTGAAAGAAGGTGATTATCATTCAACTTAATCAAAGACAACAAAGAATAATAGAAATCGTAAAAGAAAATCAACCTATAACTAGTGAAAATATAGCGGCTGCGTTAAATGTTACGAGAGCTACATTGAGATCTGATTTAGCTATATTGACAATGACAGGAATATTAGATGCAAGACCTAAAGTTGGATATTTTTATACAGGTATTAGTCAAATAAATCTATTGGGAAATGACATAAAAGAAAAGAAAGTTGAAGATATAATGGGTATGCCTGTAGTAGTAAAAAAAGATGTTAGTTTATACGATGTAATAGTAGAAATGTTTTTATCTGATGTTGGAAGTATATTTATTATAGATGATGAAGAAAATTTATGTGGTGTAGTATCTAGAAAGGATTTATTAAAAGCCACAATTGGCGGGTTTGATATAAATAAAATGCCAATAGGAATGATTATGACGAGAACTCCTAATGTTGTAACTGTAAAAAAACAAGACAGTATAATATTAGCAGCTAGAAAGATTATTGAACATGAAGTAGATTCTATCCCAGTTGTAGAAGTAGATGATAATAAAACAAAGGTATTAGGAAGAATTTCGAAGACAAATATAACAAAATTATTCTTAGAGATAGCTGGAGATTAAGGAGGATTACTTTATATGGAGAGTTTAATTATTTATGCAGTTTCAGATTCAATAGGAGAAACAGCCCAACAGGTTTCAAGGGCTGCAGTATCACAATTTGGTTTAACTGAAGATGAATATTATATAAGAAGATTTGCTTTTGTAAGAACTGAAGAAAATTTACTAGATATATTAAATAGTGCAAAGGAAAATAATGCATTATTTGTATATACATTAGTAGATCCTAAATTAGCTAAAATGGCAAGGGATTTCTGCGATGAAAATGGACTTTTAAAAATAGATTTAATGACAGATATATTAAATATATTAATTGAAAAAACTGGTAAACAACCATTAGGAGAAGCTGGAAGGATAAGAAAAATGGATGAAAGCTACTTCAGAAGAATAGCGGCAATTGAATTTGCAGTTAAATACGATGATGGTAAAGATCCAGGAAAAGGTATCAAAGAAGCTGAATTAGTTTTACTTGGTATATCTAG
>NZ_JBJDXL010000122.1:0-6269 GCF_051866655.1 Intestinibacter sp. | reverse complement strand
ATATTTTGAAAATGATTATTCTGAAGGGGCACATGGAAAGGTTTTAGAAGCATTAGTAAAAACAAATTACGAAAAACTTTCTGGATATGGAACTGATGATTACTGTGAAAGAGCTAAGGAAAAAATTAAAGCAGCTTGTAAATGTGATGATGCAGAGGTTTACCTTTTAGTAGGAGGAACACAAACTAACCAATTGATAATTGATACAACTTTAAATCCATATGAAGGTGTAGTAGCTGTTGAAACAGGACATGTAGGTGTACACGAAGCAGGTGCTATTGAATATACAGGTCATAAGGTTTTAACTGTTCCAGCACATGATGGAAAAATGGATGCAGGTGAATTAAAAGATTACTTAGAAACATTTTATAACGATGGCAACCATGAACACATGGTTTTCCCAGGAATGGTTTATATTTCTCATCCAACAGAATATGGAACTTTATACACAAAGGATGAATTAGAAAAAATATCTAATGTATGTAATCAATACAAAATACCGCTATATCTAGATGGAGCTAGATTAGGATACGGTGTTATGTCAAAGGGTACAGATGTTGATTTACCTACTGTAGCAAAATACTGTGATATATTCTATATCGGAGGAACTAAGGTAGGAGCATTATGTGGAGAAGCTGTTGTATTTACAAAGAACAATATGCCTAAGCATTTTACAACTCAAGTAAAACAACACGGCGCATTACTTGCAAAGGGAAGATTACTAGGAGTTCAATTTGATACATTATTTACGGATGATCTTTATCTTGAAATAAGCAAAAATGCTATTGAAATGGCTGAGATTTTGAAAAAGGGACTAGCTGAAAAGGGATATAGATTCTATTTAGATTCACCAACAAACCAACAATTTATTATATTGGAAAATAGTCAAATGGAAGAGATAGCTAAGAATGTTAGATTCAGCTTCTGGGAAAAATACGATGATTCTCATACAGTAGTTAGATTTGCTACAAGCTGGGCTACATCTAAGGAAGATGTTGAGGCTTTGATTGATTTATTATAAATTAGTAATCCCTCCATATACAATGACATTTTAGTTATTGTATATGGAGGGATATTATATTTTTGAAAATACTTATCCACTGTTTTTAAAGTTATCCACTGTGGATATGTGGATAACTTATGTGAATTTTTATTTCTTTCTGATTATTTTAATAAATGGTCTATTTAAAAATATATACAAATCAAATTAGGTATAATATAATCATAGAGGATTTTAATATAAAAAGAGATAGGAGGAATTACTGCTTTTTTAGTGGAAGAAATTATATGAGAATAAACATAGTATGCGTCGGAAAAATTAAGGAAAAATATTTGAAATTAGGAATAGATGAATTTAAAAAGAGATTATCTAAATACTGTAAACTGGATATAATAGAGCTAGACGATGAAAAAGCTCCAGAAAATCTCAGTGATAAAGAAATGGAAATGATAAAGGATAAAGAAGGAAAGAAGATACTATCAAAGATAAAGGATACTAGCTATGTTATAGCGCTTGCAATTGACGGTAAGAATTTATCTTCTGAAGAGTTAGCTGACACTATCAACAAGTTGGGGATAAGAGGTGTGAGTAATATAACTTTTGTGATAGGTGGATCTTTAGGACTTTCTGATGAGGTTTTAAGTAGAGCAGATTATAAGCTGTCTTTTTCTAAGATGACATTTCCACATCAATTGATGAGACTTATTTTATTGGAGCAGGTTTATAGAAGTTATAGAATAAATAATGGTGAGCCTTATCATAAGTAAATTACGCATTTTTTTAGATAAGATTTTCCATAATATATGAATATTAGGAAAAGTTACTTTATTTAGTAAATTATATATGATAAAATATCAAGGTATTATTTATTGGAGGTGATTTAATATGAAACATATAAAAACAATAAACAAAACAAACATTAAAGATAGCTTAAAGAAACCAGGATGTAAAGAATGTGCAAACTCTTGCCAATCTGCTTGTAAAACATCTTGTACAGTAGCTAATTTAAAATGTGAAAAATAATTAACAGGGCTGTTGAAATATATACATATATATATTTCAACAGCTTTTGATTTGTTTTTATATAGGTTTTAACACTTATGTAATTAATACTTACTGAAGATTTTATATAGATTAAAAAGAATAAATTATATACGGAGGGGATAAAATGAGTTTAGTTCATAAATTTAAACAAGGTGAAAATTACTTTGTATTAGATGTAAATACAGGATCTGTTCATATAGTAGATGAACTAGTTTATGATTTAATTGATGATGATAGTTTAAGACCAAAGGATGTACTTATAGCTGAATTCGGCGATAAATACAAAGCAGATATTATATCAGAAGCCTATGATGAAATAAAAACATTAATAGATGAAGAAATATTATATACAGAAGATCCATACGAACAAATAGCGCATTCTTCAATGGATGATAGAGATTACATAAAGGCCGTGTGTTTAAATATAATTCATGCATGTAATTTAAGATGTAAATATTGTTTTGCGGATGAAGGTGAATACCATGGACATAAGGGAGTGATGTCTGTTGAAACTGCAAAAAAGGCTATAGATTATGTGGTTAAAAGAAGTGGCCCAAGAAAAAATATAGAAATAGATTTATTCGGTGGAGAACCAACTCTTATAATGGACGAAATAAAAGAAATAATTGCATATGCTAGAGAAAATGAAAAAGCATGGAATAAAAATATAAGATTCACAATAACTACTAATGCTACTCTTTTAGACGATGAAATGATGGAATATATGGACGAGAATTTTGAAAATATAATCCTTTCATTAGATGGTAGAAAAGAGGTCAATGATAAAGTCAGAATAAAACCAGATGGAAGCGGATGTTATGATGATATACTTCCTAAAATCAAGAAAATGGTTGAAAAGAGAAACAAAAATAAGGCTCATACAGTAAGAGGAACATTTACTAGAGAAAATCTTGATTTTTATGAAGATGTTAAGATGATGGTTGAAGAAGGATTTAAACAAATATCTATAGAACCAGTAGTTCTAGAAGATGGACACCCTCTATCTCTAAGAGAAGAGGATCTTCCAACAATATTTGAAAGCTACGATAAATTATACGAAGATCTTTCAAGAAGACAAAAAAATGGAGAAGAATTAAACTTCTATCATTTTAATATAAATTTAAACGGCGGACCATGTGTATATAAAAGAATATCAGGATGTGGAGCAGGTTTTGAATATGTTGCAATAACTCCTCAGGGAGATGTTTACCCATGTCACCAATTCGTCGGCAAGGAAGAATACAAGCTTGGAAGTATATATGATGATAGCTATGATGCAGAATTAGGTAAAAAATTCAAGATGTCTCATATATATAATAAGCCAAAATGCAAAAATTGTTGGGCGAGATTCTACTGTTCAGGTGGATGTCAAGCAAACAATATTGCATTCAATGGTGATATGAAAATACCATACGAAGTCGGATGTAAGATGCAACAAAAGAGAATAGAATGTGCAATAGCATTAAAGGCTGAACAATAATATATACAACCTACAGAGATTTTTGTGATTTCTGTGGGTTGTTTGTTTCTCTAGGAATTGTTTCTATTGAATGAGAGAGATTAAGAAAATTTGAGGAGGACATATTGATGAAGGAATATAAAATGGGAAATGGTATAAAAATTATATATAAACAAAATAATAGCGAGCTTTCTTCTATATGTATATCATTTGATGCAGGGGCCGGGCGTGATGGAGAAGCTCTAGGGGTAGCACATGCTACAGAGCATATGGTGTACAAGGGTACAACTACTAGAAGTGAGAAACAAATCAATGAAGAATTAAGTAGGATATTTGGATTTCAAAATGCTATGACTAATTATCCTTATGTAATTTATTATGGTACGCTTTTAAATGAAGATTTAGAAAAAGGATTAGAACTTTTTTCAGATATTTTAATAAATCCAAGTTTTCCTACAAAGGGATTTAAAGAAGAAATTGATGTGATAAAAGAGGAGCTTAAAGAGTGGGACGAGGAAATAGAACAGTATTGTGAGGACAAATTATTTTTTAATAGTATGGAAAATAGAAGGATTAAATACCCTATAATTGGGACTAAAGAATCTTTGGAATCACTTAGTTTAAAAAATATTGAAGAATTTTATAATAAGTACTACTGTCCTAGCAATTGTGTGGTTACTGTAATATCTTCACTAGAGTTTGATCTAGTTAAGGATATGCTAGAAAGACAATTCGGAATGTGGCAAGAAAAAGTGACAAAAGGAAAAATAAAAAAACAAGCGAATACTAATCCTAAAAAGGGATATTTTGTAAATTATAAAGAAGGAATAAATAGTTCAAAAGTCCAAATTATATTTCCAATACATCAATTAGACCATTTAGAGCTCAAAGCATTGAGGGTATTTAATCAGTACTTTGGAGAAGGTGTAAATTCCATTCTTTTTGATACCCTAAGAACAAAGCATGGACTTGTGTACGATATATTGACAAGAGTGTGCCATGAAGAGTTTATAAAAATTTATAAAATTATATATAGTACATCACACGATAATGTCCAAAAATCAATTGATATAATCAAGGAAATTATTGAGGATGTCAAAAATCTAAAAAATACAATCACGGATGAGGATATAAAATTATTGGCAAAAAGCTTTAGGCTAAAAAAATTATTTGCAGAAGAACAAAGTGTCAGACTAGCCAAAGAATTAGCCACATATGATACGATGTTTGGGGATTATAAGATATATTTAGATGAAAGTAAAGATATGGAGAATTTATCAGTAGATTTTATTATAGATACAGCAGTTAAAGTTTTAGAAAATATGAGCATACAGGTTATCAGTAAATAGTTATCACGATATAGGATTTATTTAAAAAAAATTTGGAGAAATAATATGAATAATAAATTACCATTATTAGAAGAATTGTTAAAATACCACGAAGAAAAGAATTTAATCTTATCAATGCCTGGAAATAAATGTGGTATCGGATTTTTAAAAGACGACATAGGAAGAGAATTTTTAAATAAAATGGGTTATTTAGATATAACAGAAGTAGGAAATCTAGATAACTTTCATCATGCAGAGGGTGTTATAAAGGAGGCACAGGAGCTTTTGGCTGATTTATACAAGGTACACAGGGCTTATTTTCTTGTTAATGGAAGTAGCTCTGGAAACTTAGCTAGTATTTTTTCAGCATTTAATGAAGGTGATGAAGTTTTAGTTGAAAGAAATTGTCACAAATCTATATATAATGCACTTGTTTTGAGAAAATTAAAAGTGGTGTATATAGAATCTGACTTTGATTTAAAAAATGGAATTATTCTTCCTTGCAATGAGATAGATATAGAGACAGCTCTCGACAAAGCAGAAAATCCTAAGGGGATAATATTAACTTCACCAAATTATTATGGAGTTTCATGTAATTTGGACGATATATTGAAAAAATTAAAATCAAAGGGGCTAAAGATAGTTGTAGATGCAGCTCATGGAGCTCATTACGGATTTAGTCACAAGCTTCCAAAAAGTATAGTTCAATTGGCTGATTATACTGTAATGAGTGCCCACAAGACTTTGCCAGCTTTGACTCAAGGTGCATATTTGCTTGTAAATGATACTAGCAGTAATGTGGAATTTTTTATAAGTGCCTTTAATACAACTTCGCCATCATATCTGATTATGTCGTCATTAGATTATGCAAGACATTATTTAGAAGATTATGGAGAACAGGATTATAGTAAGCTTATTGATTTGGCCCAAAGCTACAAAAAAAAGATAAACTCTTTAAATAAAGTCAAAATATTAAGCCAGAAAGATTTAAAAAAAGATTATGAGTTAGATGAAAGTAGATATATAATGACTTTATCATCAGGATATAGCGGAAATAAACTTTTAGATTACCTTTTAGAAAATAAAATACAAAGCGAAATGAGTTTCTCAAGAGGAGTTGTATTGATATTATCGCCATTTAATACAGTAGAGGATTTTGAAAAATTATATAGGGCTATAATGTCGCTCGATATGGAAACTCTTAGAGAGGAAGAAAAAAATTTAGACTATATAAAGCTCAGTAGAAAAAAAATACTAGAGCCTTTTGAAGTTCATAATGCTAAATATAGAGAGGTTGATTTATTCGAAGCGATTGGAGAGATTTCTAAAGATTTTATAGTACCATATCCGCCTGGAATTCCTATAGTTCTTCCAGGAGAAGAAATAACTCAAGAAGTAATAGACGCTATAATATGGTACAAAAGTAAGTTTATTTCTA
>NZ_JBJDXL010000121.1:0-6283 GCF_051866655.1 Intestinibacter sp. | reverse complement strand
TAGAGATTGTATTTCCCTTCTTCTCGCAGTTTCTTCAATAGTAGCGGCCATAGAACGAGTTACCTTATCCGCATACATGATAACCCTACCCTCTGCATTTCTAGCGGCACGTCCGACTGTTTGTATTAAAGAGGTTTCAGAACGTAGGAAACCTTCCTTATCTGCATCTAAAATAGCTATTAGAGAAACCTCTGGAATATCTAATCCCTCTCTCAATAGATTTATACCGACTAGCACATCAAATTCGCCAAGTCTTAAATCTCTTATTATCTCAGTTCTCTCTAAAGTCACTATATCTGAATGTAAATATTTTACCTTTATTCCTATTTCCTTTAAATAGTTAGTTAAATCCTCACTCATTTTTTTAGTCAATGTAGTGATCAATACTCTTTCATTTTTCTCTACAACCTTATTTATTTCTCCGACTAAATCATCTATTTGATTTTCTATCGGTCTGACTTCTATAATAGGATCAAGTAAGCCTGTAGGTCTTATAATTTGCTGTGCTACTGTAGTTGAATGCTCTATTTCATAAGGTCCTGGAGTAGCTGAAACAAATAAAACTTGGTTTATATTTTCCTCAAATTCAGAGAAATTTAAAGGTCTATTATCATAAGCAGAAGGAAGTCTAAATCCGTTGTCTATCAACGATTTTTTTCTAGATTGGTCACCTGCATACATACCTCTAACCTGTGGTATCGTAACGTGTGATTCATCTACTATCAATAGAAAATCCTCTGGGAAGAAATTCATAAGAGTGTACGGCTTTTCGCCTGGTTTTCTGCCTGTAATATGTCTAGAATAGTTTTCTATCCCCTGGCAGAATCCCAATTCCTTAAGCATTTCTATGTCGTATTTTGTTCTCTGCTCTATTCTCTGTGCTTCAAGTAATTTATCGTTGTCCTTGAATTCTTGAATAACCTCTGCCAATTCTTTTTCTATAGATTTTATAGCCTCCTCGATTCTCTCTGGAGTTGTAACATAATGCGATGCCGGGAAAATAGCCGTATAGCTTCTCGTACCTATTATTTTTCCCGTCACATAATCTATTTCTGTTATTCTATCTATTTCATCTCCAAAAAATTCTACTCTAATCGCTCTTTCATCGTTGCTTACAGGGAAAATTTCAACTACATCTCCCCTAACTCTAAATGTCCCTCTGACAAAATTAATGTCGTTTCTCTCGTATTGTATCTCTACTAGTTTCTTGATAATATCATCTCTCTCAACCTGCATACCTACTCTTAGAGATAACATCAAATCCTTGTAATCCTTTGGATCCCCTATACCATAAATACAAGATACAGAAGATACTATTATCGTATCCTTTCTCTCTAAAATCGATGCTGTAGCAGAATGACGTAATTTGTCGATTTCATCGTTTATACTCGCATCCTTTTCTATATAAGTATCACTATGAGCTACATAGGCCTCTGGTTGATAATAATCATAATAACTTACAAAATATTCGACTGCATTATCAGGGAAAAATTCTTTAAACTCACTGTAAAGCTGAGCCGCTAATGTCTTATTATGAGCTAAAATAAGTGTCGGCTTTTTGACCTCTTGTATTATATTTGCCATAGTAAATGTTTTTCCCGAACCTGTAACGCCTAATAAAGTCGAAAATTTTTCATCATGATTTATGGCGTTTACAATTTCTCTAATAGCCTCTGGTTGATCTCCAGTCGGTTTGAAGTCTGATTTTATTTTAAAATCCATAATATCACCTCGCCTCTCTCGAACATTAGTTCACCTTTCTCAATTATACCACAATATATATCACTGTATCCTAACTTTTAACTATTAAACTAAAAATATTTTACCCATAAAAAAATAGTTTAAATGCGTTTTTTTAAAAAATTTGTCTAATAAAAAATATTTTATTTAAAAAAAATAAATTTTTTTCGATATAATTTTCAGATTTTTTACAAATTTATCCATTTATATATTATAATAGGTATGTAATATTTAGAAATTTTATAATTACTTCATATTACATTTTATTTTTATTTTTAAAATATATGTTTGCCTATATAGTATATACTGTATGTTGCATAATTATATTTTTAAAACTTAAAATATAAATACATCTTATTTTTTATTTAGTATATTTTATTAATTTTAATTATTTCAAAATTGAAAAGGGGGATTTGTATGTGTGATTTCGTTTCACAAAACCAAAAATTATTTGATGAATTAGATAAATTAATCGATTCATTAGAAGTAGCTGATGAAAGTTCATTAATCTTTGTTCTTAAAGAAGCACAAGGAATTTTTGGATATCTACCAAAAGAAGTTCAACTTCACATAGCAAAAAGATTAGGTATTTCACCTGCTACTGTTTATGGTGTTGTTAGCTTTTACTCTTACTTCTCTGTAAATCCAATCGGAGAATACAAAATTAGTGTCTGTCTAGGTACAGTTTGCTTCGTTAAAGGCTCAGACAAAGTTATGGCTGAATTTGAAAAACAATTAGGAATTAAAAATGGAGAAACTACTGAAGATCTTAAATTCACTCTTGAAGGATTAAGATGTGTAGGTGCTTGTGGTTTAGCTCCTGTTGTTACTGTTAACGGTAAAGTTTACGGCCAAGTAACTGTTGACGATGTTTCAAAAATATTAGACAACTATAGAAATTTAGAATTAAGCTGTTAGGGAGGTAATATTGATGAAAAAATTAAATTCAATAGCTGAGTTAAAAGCTGCTGTCCAAGAATATAAACCTATTCTTAATTTAAGAGAAAATCATACTGAAGAAATACCAGACAAAAGAGATATATTAGTTTGTGGTGGTACTGGATGTACTTCTTCAGAAAGTTTAGTTATAATAGAAAATCTAAAAAATGAAATTAAAAAAGCTGGTTTAGAAGACCATGCTATGGTACATCTAACAGGATGCTTTGGATTCTGTGCAATGGGTCCAATAGTTAAGGTTTACCCTGATAACGTGTTCTACGTTCATGTAAAACCTGAAGATGCTGCTGAAATAGTTGAAAGTCATATAAAAAATAACCAAGTCGTTGATAGATTATTATTCGCAGAACCAACTCTAGATTTCCAAAAAGTTAAAAGAGATAGCGATATGGAATTCTACAAAAAACAAGTTCGTATTGCTCTAAGAAACTGTGGACATATAAATCCTGAAGATATAACTGAATATATAGCAAATGATGGATATACTGCACTTGCTAAATGTCTATCTGAAATGACTCCTAAAGAAGTTATCGAAGAAATGAAAGCGTCTGGTTTAAGAGGACGTGGTGGAGCTGGTTTCCCTACAGGTAGAAAATGGGAATCTGCTTCTAAGAACCCTGCTATAAACGGTAAAAAATTCATCGTATGTAACGCTGACGAAGGTGACCCAGGTGCATTCATGGATAGATCTTTACTTGAAGGTGACCCACACAGTGTATTAGAAGCTATGGCAATAGCTGGTTATGCTGTAGGCGCTGCAGAAGGATACATCTACATAAGAGCTGAATATCCTCTTGCAATAGACAGATTAAAAATAGCTATAGCTCAAGCTGAAGAAGCTGGAGTTTTAGGTGAAAATATATTAGGAACTGGATTTAACTTCAAAATAGAATTAAAATATGGTGCTGGTGCATTCGTTTGTGGTGAAGGTACTGCTCTTATAAATTCTATAGAAGGTAAACGTGGTGAACCAAGAATGAAAACATTCTCTTCTTCTCAACATGGTTTATGGCAAGCTCCTACTTCTGTAAACAACGTTGAAACTTTCGGAAACGTTCCTGCGATAATAAACAAAGGCGCCAAATGGTTCGCTTCTTATGGTACTGAAGATTCTACTGGTACTAAAGTTTTCGCCTTAGGTGGAAAAATAAACAATGTTGGTCTTGTTGAAGTACCTATGGGAACTACTTTAAGAGAAATAGTTTACGATATCGGTGGCGGTATCCCTAACGGAAAGAAATTTAAAGCTGTTCAAACAGGTGGTCCATCTGGTGGATGTATATCAGAAAAAGATCTAGATACTCCAATAGATTTCAAATCATTAAGTGATATAGGATCTATGATGGGTTCTGGTGGTATGCTTGTTCTTGATGAAACTGACTGTATGGTTGACATAGCTAAATTCTTCCTTGAATTCACAGTTGATGAATCTTGTGGTAAATGTACACCATGTCGTATAGGTAACAAGAGATTACTTGAAATGTTAAACAAAATATGCGATGGAAAAGCTGAAGAAAAAGATTTATATGATTTAAAAGACTTAGCTTTAACTATAAAAAATACTTCTTTATGTGGTCTTGGTAAATGTGCTCCAAACCCAGTACTTAGTACATTAGATTGTTTCTACGATGAATATTTAGCTCACGTTAAGGATAAAAAATGTCCTGCTGGTAAATGTCAATCTCTATTAAACTTCGTAATAACTGACAACTGTATAGGTTGTGGATTATGTAAGAAGAATTGTCCAGCTGATGCTATTACTGGTGAAAAGAAACAAAAACATGTTATTGATACTACTAAATGTCTAAAATGTGGTGCTTGTATGTCTAAATGTAAGAAAGACGCTATAGTAAAAATGTAGTATGCTCGATGTATAACGTATAAAGTGCTTAAACAATAATTTTATTAAATTATTAAGGAGGAATTTATCAATGAACTTAGTTAACTTAACTATAAATGGTAAAGCTGTATCAGTTCCTGCTGGAACTAAGATATTAGATGCAGCAAAACAAGTAAATATAAAAATACCTAGTCTATGTAATATGAAAATAGAAGAAATCGGATTCGTAGACGACTGTGCTTCTTGCCGTGTTTGTATGGTAACTGCTGGAAACAAATTAGTACCTGCTTGTGGTACTATGGTTAGAGAAGGTATGGTAGTTAATACTAACAGCCCAGAAGCTTTAAGATATAGAAAAAACGTAGTTGAATTACTACTATCAGACCATCCACAAGATTGCTTCACTTGCGATAAATGTGGTACTTGTGAATTACAAAAACTTGCATCTGAAATGAATATAAGAGAAATCAGATTCAAAGGTGAAAAATCAACATTTAGACCTGACACTTCTTCTCTTCCAATAATAAAAGATACATCTAAATGCGTATTATGTAGAAGATGTGAAACTATGTGTAATAAAGTTCAAACTGTAGGTGCTCTTTCTGGTTTAAACCGTGGATTCAACACTATAGTTGGTACTTTCTTTGATCAAGACTTAGTTCATACAGATTGCGTATTCTGTGGACAATGTGTAAGTGTATGTCCAACTGATGCTTTAATAGAAAAAGATAACTCTAAAGAAGCTTGGGCTGCATTACAACAAACTGAAAAACCTGTAATAGTTCAAATAGCTCCAGCTGTAAGAGTTAGTATATGTGAAGAATTCGGACTAGATCCTGGTACTGTATCTACAGGTAAATTAATATCTGCTTTAAAACAATTAGGATTTGACTATGTATTCGATACTAACTTTGCTGCTGACTTAACTATAATGGAAGAAGCAAATGAATTTGTAGAAAGATTTACTAACGGTGGAAAATTACCAATACTTACTTCTTGTTGTCCATCTTGGGTTAGATTCTGTGAAACTCAATTCCCAGATTTAATTCCATATTTATCAACTTGTAAGTCTCCACAAGGTATGTTCTCTTCAATGGCAAGATACTACTTTGCAGACAAAGTATTAGATAAAAAACCAGATGAAGTAATAATCGTATCTATAATGCCTTGTATAGCTAAAAAATATGAAATATCTAGAGAACAATTAAGTAAAGACGGTCTACAAGATACTGATATATCATTATCTGTAAGAGAAATCGCAAGAATGATAAGAGAAGCTGGTATAGATTTAGCTCATATGCCTGAATCTCAATTCAACAGTCCTCTAGGAAACTCAACTGGTGCTGCTGATATATTCGGTGTTACTGGTGGTGTTCTAGAAGCTGCATTAAGAACTGCTTACACTGATATAACTAAGATGGAATTACCATTCAATGGTATAGATTTTGTAGAAGTTAGAGGATTTAAAGGTATAAAAGAAGCTACTATAAATATAGCTGGTAAAGATGTAAGAGTTGCTGCTGCTTCATCTTTAGGACATGCAAGAACATTAATGGAAGAATTAAGAGCAGATTTAGCTGCTGGTAGAGAACCTAAATATCAAGTTATAGAAATAATGGCTTGTCCTGGTGGATGTGTAGCTGGTGGTGGACAACCATTCCATCATGGAGATTATGAAAAAGTTAAAGCTAGAGGTGCTGCTTTATATGCAATAGACTCTAATAAAACTCAACGTAAATCTCATAA
>NZ_JBJDXL010000120.1:0-6346 GCF_051866655.1 Intestinibacter sp. | reverse complement strand
ATTTTGAGTAGCAGTAAAAAAGTGCAAATAGTTATAAGTCTTTTAGGTGGTTTAGGTCTGTTTTTATATGGTATGAATCTTATGGGGTCATCGTTAGAAAAAGTAGCAGGATCTAAAATGAAAAAAATTATTGAACTCCTAACAAAAAATGTATTTATGGGAGTATTTCTTGGAGCTATAGTAACAGCAGTTATTCAAAGTTCTAGTGCTACTACTGTAATGGTTGTAGGGTTTGTTAATGCTGGTCTTATGAATCTTACACAAGCTGTTGGTATAATCATGGGGGCAAACATAGGTACAACTGTAACAGCCCAATTAGTATCATTGGATTTAACTGGATTAGCTCCACTTGCTTTAGGAATAGGTATTTTGTTGTATTTATTTGCCAAAAATGAAAAATATAAACAGGTTGGAGAAGTATTTATAGGTTTTGGTTTATTATTTACAGGTATGGAATCTATGAAAGGTGCAGTAAGTCCATTAGCTGAATATCAAGGATTTACTGATTTATTAGCTACATTTGGTAAATATCCATTATTAGGTCTTTTATTAGGATTCGGGATAACAGCTATAATCCAAAGTTCAGCAGCAGCTATGGGTATGTTAGTCGTATTGGCAGCACAAGGATTAGTTCCTCTTGAAGCAGCATTACCAATATTATATGGACAAAATATAGGTACTTGTGTAACTTCATTAATATCAAGTATAGGTGCAAATAAAAATGCTAAGAGAGCAGCTACGGTGCATTTAATATTTAATATTTTAGGAACAATTATATTCTTAATCTTTTTAAATGGCATAGTTGTAAAAATGGTAGTGGCAATGAATCCAAATAATATTGCAAGACAAATAGCAAATGTACATACTATATTTAATATAGTTTCAACATTTTTATTATTACCATGTAATAAATTAATCGTTAAGTTAGCTATGAAGATAGTTCCAGATGGTAAAGATGGAGTAGAAGAAGATGAAACTAGAGTAATAAAATACATAGACGACAGAATGATTCAAACTCCACCAATAGCTTTAGCTAGTATAATCAAGGAAGTATCTAGAATGGGTGAAAAAGCTAGAGATAGTGTAGATAGCGCTATGGAAGGTATATTAGAGGTTTCTACTGAAGGAATTGAAAATACTTTAAAATTAGAACAAGTAATAAATCAATTACAAAAGATGATATTAAATTATCTTTTAAAACTTTCTAAAGCTTCTTTAAGTGATGAAGACCGTGAAACAGTAGATGATTTATTTAACACTGTAAATGACATAGAAAGAATCGGTGACCATGCTGAAAACTTAGCTGAAATAGCACAATCAGCTATAGATAGTCAGGTTGTTTTCTCTGAACAAGGTCAAAGTGAAATAAGCGACATGTACAACAAGGTTATATCTGCATATACATATGCTCTAGAAGCAATGGCTACATCTGATGTTAACTTAGCTTGTAAGGTTATAAAAATAGAAGAGCAAGTAGATATAATGGAAGAATCATGTAGAGTAAATCACATGAGAAGATTAAATAACAATCTTTGTAGTATAGACAATGGTGTTATTTACTTAGAAATTTTAACTAACTTAGAAAGAATTTCAGACCATGCAGCTAACATAGCTGAAAAAGTTATTCAACAAAAAATAGGCGATAAATAATTAAATTATGAATATAATAATAAAAGGGGTGTATAAAAGCACCTCTTTTATTTTGTAAAAATACTTAAAATGACAAAAGAAATAATACGAAGACTTTTTTATAATGTTTGTATCAAAAACGAATTTAAAATATCGATTGTAATTACAAATCATCAAATGATAGCGTTTTCATAAAAACATAGGTGATTTTACAGTCAAAAAAAGGAAAAAAAGCCAAAAAATATATATTTTTGATATTTTGTATACAATAAAAATATGTTATAATTTAGATGTTTAAAGAGATAAAAAATATATTATAAATAACAAATAACTTTAAAAAAGAGAGGGATTAACATGACTAAATTAAATTTAGACTATAGTAAAGCATTAGGATTTTTAGACAAATCAGAAATCGACGCAATGCAACCATATGTAACAGTTGCTCACAAAGCACTTCACGAAAAAACTGGATTAGGAAATGACTTCTTAGGATGGATAGACTGGCCAGTTGACTACAACAAAGAAGAATTCGACAGAATAAAAAAAGCTGCAGAAAAAATAAAATCTGACTCAGATGTATTATTAGTAATAGGTATAGGTGGATCTTACTTAGGATCAAGAGCTGCTATCGAAATGTGTTCACATACTTTCAGAAACAGCTTATCAAAAGAAGAAAGAAAAGCTCCAGAAGTTTACTTTGTAGGAAACAGTATAAGTTCTTCTTACTTAGCTGATTTAATAGAATTAATAGAAGGAAAAGACGTTTCAGTAAACGTAATATCTAAATCAGGAACTACTACAGAACCTGCTATAGCATTCAGAATCTTCAAAGACTTATTAGAAAAGAAATATGGAAAAGAAGAAGCTGCTAAGAGAATATATGCAACAACTGATGCTAATAGAGGAGCTCTTAGACAATTAGCAAATGAACAAGGATATGAAACTTTCGTTATACCAGATGACATCGGAGGAAGATTCTCAGTAATGTCACCAGTTGGTTTACTTCCAATAGCTGCAGCTGGACTTGATATAGATGAAATGATGAAAGGTATGGCAGATGCTAGAGCTGATTTCTCTACAGATGTTATAGATGACAACTATGCATACCAATACGCTGTAATAAGAAACTTATTACATAGAAAAGGTAAAGATATAGAATTATTAGTAAACTACGAACCAACATTACACTATGTAAGTGAATGGTGGAAACAATTATACGGAGAAAGTGAAGGAAAAGACCAAAAAGGTATATTCCCAGCATCAGTAGATTTCTCAACTGACTTACACTCTATGGGACAATATGTTCAAGATGGTAAGAGAATATTATTCGAAACAGTAATAAACGTAGAAAAAGCAAGAAAAGACGTAGTTATAGAATCAGATGAAGCTAACTTAGACGGATTAAACTACTTAGCTGGAAAAGGTCTAAACTATGTAAACCACAAAGCTTTACAAGGTACTGTATTAGCTCATAACGATGGTCAAGTACCAAACATGATAATAAACATAGAAAAATTAGATATCTATAACTTCGGTTACATGGCTTACTTCTTCATGAAAGCTTGCGGTTTAAGTGGATACTTACTAGGTGTTAATCCATTCAACCAACCAGGTGTTGAAGCTTACAAGAAAAATATGTTCGCTTTACTTGGAAAACCAGGTTATGAAAAAGAAAAAGAAGAATTAGAAAAAAGATTATAAGATTATATAGATTAGATTAATTATAAATATTGAAATAAAAATCCAAATAGAATGAGTGCAATCATTTTATTTGGATTTTTTAAATTTTAAATTTACAAAACTAATTCATATAAAAGAAAATCAGTTAAACCAGTATCTTCATAGAATAGCTTCAAAGTCTGTATATATTTAAAGCCCATAGATTCATATAATTTTGAAGCAGGTATATTGCCACCTAATACATCTAATCTAATTGCCTTGATATTTTGACTTTTACAGTAATCAATTGCCTTTTGGACCATTTGCTTTGAAATTCCTTTACCTTGCTGTTTTACAGACACACCAAGTGCATGTATAGAAATTACTTCTTCTGGTGTTGCACTTATATTCCAAGATGCAGTTTCATATCCATCTGTACATTCATGATTCAAAATCATAGATGCAACAACTGATTCATCTATTACAGCTATGAATAATTCATCGTTTTGGATGGCATTTTGTACAGCTTCTCTTGTTGGATACACATCTTTTTCCCATCCAGGTTCAAATTCAGAGTCCTTCATATCATCTGTTATATCGTAGTAAAATTGCATTACATCATTTAGTTCATTTATTTTTGCTTGTCTTATTTCCATAAAAACACCTCCTACAGATTAATATCTTACTTAAATAATATACTATTTTGTGCTAAAATTTGTTATATCGTTAAAAAATGTCATATTATTTTAATACTATTAAGCTTAAATTAAGATTGAAACAATATAATAAAACCATAGAAAAAAGAAAGATATTTTAAAATATTTATTTAGTACATAAATTATTTGAGTAAATAAATATTGTAGATATAGGAGGAATATTTTTATGTCAAAGAAAAAAAGTATAAGCTTAGTTATAATAGTGGCAATTGTTTGTTCCGTTTTAAGTTCACTATTAACAGTTGTAGTAGTCAATAAAACAGGTATTTTGGGAACAAGTAGTCAAGGAACAAGTTCGCAGATAGTAGTCAACGATGATGGAAAGACAACAAATGTATATCAAGCAGTAAGTAAAAAAGCATTGCCTTCAGTTGTAGGTATAACAACAACTACAGTAAGTAGCGACAACTTTTTCTCTATGCCTACAGAATCAACTGGTGTAGGTACAGGAATAATAGTTGATTCAAATGGATATATACTTACAAATTCACATGTTATATCTGATGGTCAAGCCAGAACAGTAAATGTATTATTTAGTGATGGAAGTACAGTAGATGGTAATGTAGCTTGGTATGATTCACAACTTGACTTGGCTATAGTTAAAGTGGAAAAAACAGGTCTTACAGCTGCAGAGCTTGGAGATAGCGATGAAGTATCTATAGGTGATATATCAATAGCTATAGGAAATCCATATGGACTAGATTTAGCGAGTACAGTTACACAAGGTATAATCAGTGGGTTAGATAGAACTATATCAACTCAAGAAACTACTATGACAGGGCTTATTCAAACAGATGCAAGCATAAACTCTGGTAATAGTGGTGGACCATTATTAAATGCAAGTGGTCAAGTAATAGGTATAAATACTGCGAAGGCTTCAGAAGGTGAAGGCTTAGGATTTGCAATACCTATAAATACTGCTAAACCAATAATAGAATCAATAATAGAAAAAGGCAGTTATGAAAAAGTAACATTAGGAATTAAGGGTACAGATGCAGAAACATATGCCCAATATACAAACCAACAATTGAGCTCTGAAACAGGAGTATATGTTTCAGAAGTAGTATCTGGATCAGCAGCAGAAAAAGCTGGAATAAAATCTGGAGATATAATAACTAAGATAGATGATGTAGATTTATCAGTAATGTCAGATTTAACAAAACAATTATATAATTATACTACTGGAGATAAGGCTCAAATAACTTTAAACAGAAATGGTAAAGAAATGACATTAGATGTTACTTTCTAAAAAAATTAATTAGATAAATTAGGAGCAATCATACTTAAATAGTGTGTAGCTCCTTTTTTAGTTGTTTTTAGAAAAATATTTTTTATTTTTAAAAAAAGTACCTAAATTTTATATTGAGTATGTATTTAATAGTAAAAGAAAATAAAACAAAAAATATAAAATTTAGGAGGACAATAATATGAAAATAAAGAGAAATATAGCAATCGGTTTAGGAGCAATAATGATAGCAGGAATATCTATAGCAGGAGTATCTCACATATCGGCAAATGCTCAAGATAAAGTGATGACTAATACTACAACACAACAGCAAGCTACTATAACAGAAGCAGAGGCAAAAGAGTTAATAGCAGAGAAGGTTCCAGGGGCAGAGATAATAAATTTTAATCTTGAAAAAGACGATGGAGTATTACAATATGATGCAACATTGGTAAAAGATAATATGGAATACGATATCGATGTAGATGCTAATACAGGTAAAATATTATCTTTTGAAAAAGAAGTATACGACGAAGAAGATAAAATAGAAGATCAAGTTATAAGTAAAGAAAGCAATCAAGACGAAAACACAACTGAATCTAAAAACAATTATATAAGTATAGAAGAAGCTAAAAAAATAATGAAGAATAAGGCTTCAGGAGCAACATTAGTGGATTTCGAATTTGATATGGAAGATGGTAGAGCAGAATATGAAGGCGAATTAGTTGGAAATAACATCGAGTATGATATAGTTTTAGATGCAACAACAGGTGCTGTTATAGAGTTTGAAAAGGACTATGATGATGACAGCAGATATGATTACGATGATGATGACGACGATTACGATTATGATGACGATGACAATGATGATTATGATGATGACAGATATGACGATGATGACGACGATAGAGATGATGATTAATTTATTAAACAATATTTGTATAGAAAATTCTAATGATAGTTCAAAGAGTTTTTCTGTAAATAGCTTTACATAATAATTTTAGTGAGGTATAGGGATATATGGACAACGAGTCTATACCTCTATTTTAATGTAATTTATTAGAACCAAACCTTGCTTAAAATTTCAATTCCAGCTTATTTTGAATGATTACTACAT